>CAZTUO010000116.1:0-9602 GCA_964616355.1 uncultured Nitrospira sp. | reverse complement strand
CTCAAGGCATTCAACGCCGATCCGGCCTTGAACCACCCGATCTGCTGCTCGGTCATGCTGTGATGGGCCTGGATCCGGACTTCCCGGCCATCCGGCTTGTGCAGCACCACCGTTACGGGCTGGCCGGGCGCCAGGTCCTTGAGTCCCACGACGCTGATCCGGTCCTGTTGCTCGACCTGGTCATAATCCTTCGGGTCCGCGAAGGTCAACGCCAGGATGCCCTGCTTCTTAAGGTTCGTCTCGTGGATGCGGGCGAAGCTGCGGACCAGCACGACCTTGACGCCCAGGTACCGCGGCGACATGGCCGCGTGCTCCCGGCTGCTGCCCTCTCCATAGTTCTCGTCGCCGACCACGACCGAGCCGATCCCCTGGGCCTTGTAGCGCCGCGCGATCTGCGCGATCGTGAGCCCGGACTCACCGGTCAGCACGTCGGTGCCCTTGCCCAGCTCAGGGAAGAACGCGTTGGTCGCGCCCAGGAACATGTTGTCGCTGATCTTGTCGAGGTGCCCGCGATACTTGAGCCAGGGCCCGGCCGGCGAGATGTGGTCGGTCGTCGTCTTGCCCTTGGTCTTGATCAGGAGCGGCAGCTTGACGAAGTCCTGCCCGTCCCACCGCGGGAAGGGCTGCAGGAGCTGCAGCCGCTCGCTGTCCGGCGGGATCTCGACCTGGATCGCGTCGCCGTTCTCCGCCGGCGGTACGTAGCCCTCCTCGCCCTTCGCGAAGCCCCGCGCCGGCAACTCCTCGCCCTGCGGCGGCTCGAACCTGACCTCCCGTCCGTCCGCTGTCGCGAGCGTGCCGTGGACCGGGTCGAAAGTCAGATCGCCGGCAAAGGCGTAGGCCGTCACGATCTCCGGGCTGGCCAGGAACGACAACGTCTCGTTGATCCCGTCGTTCCGGCCGGGGAAGTTCCGGTTGAAGGAGCTGACGATCGAGTCGGCGCGTCCCTTCACCGCATCTGCCCGCTTCCACTGGCCGATGCAGGGGCCGCAGGCATTGGCGAGCACGGTCGCGCCCATCTGCTCGAAGGTCTCCATGAAGCCGTCCCGCTTCATCGTGTGGTAGATCCGCTCGGAGCCCGGCGTCACCAGGAACGCCGTCCTGGCCTTGAGCCCGGCCCGGAGCCCCTGCTGCGCGACGTGCGCCGCCCGGCTGATGTCCTCGTAGGAGGAGTTCGTGCAGCTCCCGATCAGGGCCGCCTTCAGCTCGACCGGATAGCCCTTTTCCTTGGCCTCCGCCGCCATCTTCGAGATCGGGCGGGCCAGATCCGGGGTGTGCGGCCCCACGACGTGCGGCTCCAGCGTCGAGAGATCGATCTCCACGAGCTGGTCGAAGTATTTCTCGGGGGCCTGGTAGACTTCCGGGTCGGCGACCAGCAGCTCGTGGTGGGCCTCCGCCAGCGTGGCGAGATCCTCACGGTCGGTCAGCCGCAGATAGGCCGCCATCTTGGCGTCGAACGGGAAGATGGAGGTGGTGGCGCCCAGCTCGGCGCCCATGTTCGTGATCGTCCCCTTGCCGGTACAACTGATCGTCTCGGCGCCGGGCCCGAAGTATTCCAGGATCTTGTTCGTCCCGCCCTTCACGGTGAGGAGGCCGCAGATGTAGAGGATCACGTCCTTCGGCGAGGCCCAGCCGTTCAGCTTACCCGTGAGCCGGACGCCGATCAGCTTGGGGTGGAGCACCTCCCAGGCCAGCCCGGCCATGACCTCGCCGGCATCCGCTCCGCCGACGCCGATCGCCAGCATCCCCAGCCCGCCCGCGTTCGGCGTGTGCGAGTCGGTCCCGATCATGAGCCCGCCGGGAAAGGCGTAGTTCTCCAACACCACCTGGTGGATGATCCCGGCCCCCGGCTTCCAGAACCCGATCCCGTACTTCTTCGCCGCGGACGCCAGGAAGTTGTACACCTCCCGGTTCTCGTCCATCGCGCGCAGGAGGTCCTTCTGCGAGCCGACCTCGGCCCGAATGAGATGGTCGCAATGGATCGTGCTAGGGACCGCCACCTGCTTCTTCCCGGCCTGCATGAACTGGAGCATGGCCATTTGGGCCGTGGCGTCCTGCATGGCGACGCGGTCCGGCCGCAGCGCGAGCATGGCCTTGCCCCGCTCCCAATGCTGGACGTCGAAGTTGTCCGCGTGCGAGACCAGGATCTTCTCGGTCAACGTCAGCGGGCGGCCGAACTTCTTCCTGGCCTTGGCCACCGACTCAGGCATCCGCGCGTACAGCGTCTTGACCATTTCAACCAACATGGAGTTCCTCTCAGCTAATAGCAAACAGCCAATAGCGAGCAGCGAGAAGCTATTCGCTGTTTGCCCCCTTGCTGCTAGCTATTTCAGGGGCGGCACGTCCCGCCGTTTCGGCGCGGCATAGTTGACCAAGTAATCGAAGAGCCGGATCAGGCGGCTCTCCTGGCGCTTCTGGTCCACCCAGTGGCCGATCAACCCAATCGTCCGCGCCAGGATGAAGAAGCCGTTCAGGCTATCCACTGGGAACCCGATGTCCACCAGCACCGCGGCCATCGTCCCGTCCACGTTCAGGATCAGGTTTTCCTTCTTCGCCGAGGTGACCTTCTCGACCTCGAGCGCGAAGTCCAGGTGGGGGGTCGGAATGCCCAGGCTCTTGACGTACCCGACCAGCTCCTTCACCCGCTTGTCCGGATTCCGGACGCTCTTGACCCGGTGGCCGATGCCGGGCACGGGGCCGACCTCCTTCTTCATGAAGGCCAGGAACTCGTCCACCGACATCTTGTTGTCCACCGCGTACTTGAACCAGCGGCCCGCGTCCGTGACCGCCCCGCCGAACCGGGGCCCGATCATGATCAGTCCCGCCGCCACCGCTTGGGCTAGGCCGATGCCGGCGCAGGCCGCGAGGATCGTGGCGAGCGCGCCGCTCACGCAGGGCCCGTGGTCGGCCGAGAGCATGATGATCCGCCGGATGATCTCGGCCTCCTGCCGGGAGATCAGCCGTTTGTCCCAAAGCAGCCCGATGACATGCGGGATGTCGTAGCCCTTGTTGATCAGCTCGGAGGCGGGATAGCCGTCGTAGAGCGGCTCGTCGCCGCGGTCGTCGCTGATCGTGGTCTTAATCAGCGGCGTGACGACGACCTCGCCGGCCTTCATGCCCTCCTCGACGGTCTTGGGGAGCTTAGGCAGGTCCTCGGGCCGCAGCTCGGGCACCGGCACGACCTGGCCGGTCTTCACCAGCTCCTCGTACACCGCCTTGATCGCCGGGCCGAGGGCGCCGAAGGTCTCCGGCACGATCGCGCCCGCCTTCTTGAGCGCCTCCGACTTGGCGCGCGCCGAGCCCTCGCCCTTCGCGCCTTCCTTGGCGCCGGCGTGGCCGAACTTCATCCCCTTCGGCAGGCTCTCCTGGCAGAAACCGGAGACCACCGCCAGCAGCTTGATCCGCCGCTTCTTCGCCCCGTACCACTCGGCCGCCCGCTCCTCGAGGTCCCCGCCCATCTCACCGACGATCACGACGGCCTTGGTCTGCGGGTCCTGCTCGAACTTCTCCAGGTAGGTGACGTAATCCGTGCCCGGATAGGCGTCGCCGCCGATCCCGATCGCGGTCGTGATTCCGTCCGCGAACTGCGAGCAGATCCAGATGATCTCGTTGGAGAGACCGCCCGACTTCGTGATGACGCCAAAGGAGCCTTCCCGGTAGAGCTTGCAGGCAACGAGGTTATCGAAGGCGCCGCCGATCACGCCGAGGCGACAGGAGCCGGCGGAGATGATGCCGATGGAGGAAGGACCGTTGAAGGTCTTCCCGAGCTTGCGCGCGTGGTGGCCGAGGAGCTTCGCGTCCTTCTCCGGCACGCCCTCCGTGATCATGGAGACGAGCTGGATGCGCGGATCGTTGAGTGCCTCCATCCCGGCCTGGAAGGCCCGGTCCGCCCCGATGTAAACGAGGCTCGTGTTGATCTGCGGATGGTTCGCGGTCGCCTCCGCGACCGTCTTATAAACCGGCACCGTGATCAGTCCGCTCCCGTAGGGCACCTCGTTCGTCTTCCCCGCGTCCGGGGGATAGACGAAGGCGTCCACGTTCAACGGCCGCTTGATCATATAGCAGAACTCCGCCATCCGGCGTGCGGCGTTCTGCCCGGCCGCCCCGCCCTGGATAACCACCCGCGTGTCCTTATTCGCCACGATGCTCATGATTGACTCCAGCTAATGGCTGATAGCGAATAGCTGACAGCCAGAGGTTCTACTGCGCTGGCTGATCGCTCTATGCTGTTGGCTATTGGCTCTTCTTTAGCGCCATGTCCACGATGTCGGTGAGCGGGGTGTGGCGGTCGAAGACGTGGATGTCGAAGCCCTCATCCCTGAGCGCCCGCATGGCATCCAGCCCCTCCTTCTCGCGGGGCCCGCCTCGGCGCACCCAGATCCTCACGCCGTTGAGCTTACCCTCCGCCTTGGCCTTCCGGAATCCCGCGATGATGCCACCGAAGGTCTTCTTCACGTCGGTGAAGTTGGCGATGGCGCCGCCCACGATGATGTTCTTGATGCCGGGCAGCGAGCAGATCTTTTCGGTCAGGACTTCCACGGCCCAGTCGGGTGGATCACCGGAATACTCCGCGTAGTTGGCGAGTTTCCCCCCTCGGGCCACGACCGCGTCGCAATAGTAGACGCTGGCGCCGCCACCGGCCGGCAGCATCGCCGTGTCGCCGCCGGGAATCTCGATGAACTTCACCGAACCCTTGATTTTGGCATCTACCGCCATCACTTCGAGTTCATTCTGAGTGTAGGCTCGGCCGAACTCGGCGGCGAACGGGAAGGTCCAGTCGGGATGGCGGAACTTGGCATCCGCGTCGAGGAGGGTCACCGCATCCAGGGCGACGAGCTCGCCGTCGCCCTCGCGGACGACCACGGGGTTCACTTCCAGATATTGCGCGTCCTCATTGTCGAAGCAGGCGAAGAGCTTCTTGGCGAACGCGGCGACCTGCCCGGCGAGCGGACCGGCGAACCCGGCCTCCTGCGCTAACTTCTCCAGCGCCGTCTCCTCGGGCGTGCACCCGATCGCGACGGTCAGCCGCTTCACCCGGTCCCAGTTGGACTCCACCTCGATCCCGCCGCAGTTGGCCAGCAGGATCTCCGCACCCTCCCGGGTGGACTTGACCGCGGCGTAATACTCCTCCTTGTGCGGCACCATCTCGGAGACGATCACCTGGGAGACGGTGAGGCTGCCCACCTGGCGTCCCAGCATCTCTTTGGTCACGGCGACCGCGCCGGGCAGGTCCAGGCCGACCTTGACCAATCCCAGCTTGAAACGGGAGCCCAGCGCCTCGTGCGCCTTGACGACCAGCTTGGATTGCGTCAACCACTCGTTCGCCTCCCCGAGCTTGGCCAGTTCCTCGGCCGAGGCCACCACCGCGAAGTGAGGCACGGCGATCCCCCACTTCTTCATCAACCCCATGCCGGGGCCTTCTAATACTTTCGCCATGATGCGCGCTCCTTAGCCGGGTATGAGTATCGTGGTCGGAGAGCCGCCTAGCCTAGCGGAACTCCCCGCCCTTCTCAATCCGCCGAAGGGCCCAATCGGGGCGAACAAAAGCCCTACCTGGCCGGTGCCGGTCCTGGGCGCAGGGGGCTGAATTTCTTGGATAGGCGGGTGGTTAAGTCTAAGGACTCCGGCGAGGCCCGGTCAAGGCCAAAGTTGGCCTGAAGGGCGCCTGGCCCCTCGCAGCCAAAGGCCGCAGCGGCCAACTGACGGCCGCTCCGGCTCCCGTCCTTGCCTAGGCTATCTGCTCGTCCACGGCCGAGCGTGCTCGGGAGCCGACACGCGTGACCGTCGCATCGGTCCCCGCCCACGTCAGCACCCGGCTGTGACTCGCGCTACGTTCCCTCCTCATCGTGCGAACTACCGTCGCTGGCAGGCGGGGCAATAGAACGAGCTGCGCTCGCCCCGCAACCGCCGGATCACCTTGCCGCATCCGGACACGCAGGGTGCGCCAGCCCGGTTGTAGGCGAGGTGTCGCTCCTGGTAGCGCCCCCTGGTCCCGTCCGGAGCCAGGAAATCCCGGACGCTGGAGCCACCGGCCGCGATCGCCTCGGTCAGCACCGTGCGCATGGCCTCGTACAGCCGCCGAACGCTTGCCTCGCGCAAGCGGCTGGCGGTGCGGTACGGATGGAGGCGCGCACGGTAGAGGATCTCGTTCGCGTAGATGTTGCCGATCCCGGCGAGGACCTGCTGATGCATGAGCAACGGCTTGAGGCGGCCGCGCCGGGCCCGCACGAGTGCGCGAAAGGCCTCCCAGCTCGTGTCCAGCGGATCCGTCCCGAACCGGCGCGCGAGAAACCGATCTAGCCCGGGCCGATCGAGCAGATAGAGCCGGCCGAACCGGCGCGGGTTCCAGTACCGGAGTTCCCGCTCTCGTCCGCCCTCGAGCGACAGGATGAGGTGGGTGTGCTTGTGATAGTGCGGCGACGGTGGCCGGAAGAAGAAGAGCCCGGTCATCCCCAGCTCGGCGACCAGGTAGCGGGTCTCGTCGCCACGGGCCAGGGCAACCGCCACGCTCTTGCCCCAGCGCTGCACCGCGGTAATTCGGGCCCCGCGATACCAGTCCAGGGTTTCGAGGCCCTGCCGCACGATGTCGGGCCGGCCGACCCACCAGTCCTTGAGCACGGCGCCGACGATGGCGCCCCGGAGCTGGCGGGCGACGATCTCGGCTTCCGGCAACTCAGGCATACATCACCGGGACCCGGGACGCGGGACGCGGGGCGCCCCTCCGGCCTGCTCGAGTCCCGCAATGAGGCGCCGGAAGGTCGCGGCGAGCGTCTCTTCGAAGGCCTGCATCGTCGGATACTGCTTCCGGATCGCGACCCGGTTGCGCGGCGAGGGGTGCGGGAACGACAGCACCTCGGGGACGCGCCCGCCCAGCCCCGCCGCCTTCGCCGTGTCCAGCGCCCGGGCGACGGCTTCCGCCGCCGTCTTGCCAAAGGTGACAATCGCGGCCGGCCGCAGCACGCGCAGCTCGTCGGCGAGAAACCCGGAGCAGGCGGCGAGCTCGCCCCGACTGGGAGACCGGTTGGAGGCGGGGTTGTGCGGCGGCGCCGGATGGCATTTCACCGCGTCGGTCATATAGAAGAGGTCTTCGAGGTCCCGATAGCGCGGATGGCCCACGTGCCGCAGCGCGCGCCGGATCAGGAGACCCGCGGGGCCGGTGAAGCGACGCCGGTTGCGCCAGCTCACGTAGCCCGGCGCCTCGCCGACCAGCAGGTAGCCCGTCGCTCCATCCCCGTACGCCTCGACCCCGAACCGGCGCCACGGCTTCATCGAAGGACAGGCGCGGCAGGCCGCGATCGCGCGCTGGAGCATGGGCAGGGAACGTGGGCGGGCCGGGAGAAGGTCAGCGCAGGCCGGAGGTGCGGAGCGGATCGTGCCCGGTGTCATGGCTCGGGGGGCGGTCTTGCGTCGTCCCATGGCCTTGCCTCATCCGCTGGACCGCCATGATCGTTCGCTCCAGGTTCGGGAGCGGGGTGGCGCCAGGCCGTCGGGCCTTGAGCAACTGGACCGCCTCCTCGTACTTCATGCCCTTGACGCACACGAGGTAGGCGATGACCATGGACACCGACCGCCCCATCCCGGCCCGGCAGCAGACCATCAGGCGACCGGAGGAAGCCTGCCGCTCCATCCAGTCCACAGCCTTCTTGACATCGTCCGGGCTGGCTTCCCCGAACTCCTTGAGCGGCACGAACTCGTAGGCGACCCCTCTGGGCGGCTTGATGGTGAACTCCTGCGCGAGGAAGAGCACGCCGTTGACGTAGGGCGGCGGCTTCTGCGCGTCGTCCACATTGCCGACCAGCAGCGACTCGGTCACGAAATGCATGGGCGCGATTATATCCAATCGTCCGGTGCGTTGCACCATCTCTTTTTCCCCTACCCGCTGCCCTATTCCGGCGGCGGTGCGTCGGGTCGCGCGACCCACAGCACGTCGGTCTCCGTGACTTCCCACCGCGCGCCGGTCCGGTGCAGGAGCGCAAGGAAGCCCACCCCGCTGCCGTCTGGGCGGTGGTCGCCGACGTAGACGAGGGCCGCATCCCCCTTCGCGCTGAAGGCCACACGCGAGAATTCCAGCGCCCCGACGGTCGGGCTCGGTGCCAGCACCACCCCCACCGGAAGGGGGGCGAGGAAGACCTCGGGCCCAGCCGGCTCGTCGCCGGCCCGCAACCGGTACGGCACCCCGAAATCGAACCGCTTCTCCAGCCGGAAGGGGCGGGCGGCCTTGAGCACGAAATCCCGGATCAGTTCCTCGCTGAGCCGGCCCTCGAAGAAAGCGCCTTCACGGAAAAAGGCGAGCGTCGCCGGGCCGCCTCCCGGCACGAGCCGGGTCGCCGTGACCGGGCGGATGACGACCAAGCGGGTCTGGGACGTGAGAAACTTCTGCACGACGACCTGGTCGTAGACGGGGTATTCCTGGGGAGGGACGGGGTCGAGCTGGTCGGGGGGCGAGGCGGCTGGTGCGCCGGCGAGCGGGACCACCGGCCCCACTCCGGGCAGCACGGCGACGAGCAGCGCGGCCCGCATGGTCGGATGTTGCCATGCCCCGCCCATGGGCAGAGGATAGCCCGGCCAGTCAGCGGGGTCAACGGCGCGCGGGGCTGGACCTCGCAGCGACCATTTGCATTGCGGAGGAATCGAGCCTAGAATCGCGCGGCAAGCCCCGCTCACCGGAGCATCGCTTGACATGACCCAGGCTCGGTTCCCGCCTCGTGACCGGCAGGCTCGGACCCGGCTGCACAGCGCGCTCACCGCCTGCGCGGCGGCCGCCTGGCTCGCCGCCTGCCAGCCCGACGACCAGCCGTTCAAATCCGAAGTCGAGACGCTCCGCAAGCAACTCGCCAAGCAGGAGTCGGTCATCGCCTCGCTCCAGGACGGGTCCAAGGTCATGCAGCAGCAAATTGACCTCCTGAACCGCGAGCTGCGGGAGGCGAAAAAGGAGACCGAGCGCGTCGAGGCGGAGCGGAAGGCGCTCGCCGAGAAGCTGGCGACCCAAGCGGCGGAGAACCGCAAGCTGGCCGCCGATGTCCAGCGTGTGGCCTCGCAGCGGGCCCTGGCCGAGGAGAATCTCCGCGTGGAGGACAAGGGCGGGCAAGTGGAGGAGATCGCCAAGCCGATGGCGGCGGTCTGCAAGGCAGCCGAACAGGTGCTCGCCAAGCACGGCTACGCGCTGAAGGTCGCGATGAAGACAGAGCAGAAGGCGGTCTATCTCACCGAGCGCAAGGTCACGGCCCCGGCCTCGCTGGAAGTGTCCGGCGTCCGCAACCAGTATCTTCTGTTCCTCCAGACGCTGCCGTCCCGGGCGACGCGCCTGAGCGTAAAAGCCGAGTTCGAAAAGCTGACTGCGGGCGGCGCCCGTGCAGCGGGGTCGGAGGAGACGGCCGAGATCGAGCGGCGGCTCATCGCCGAGATCACGAAGGCGCTCGGCGCACCGGGACGCACTTAGCGCACCCTAGCGTGGTGTCCCCAAAGTCCATTCGTGGAGAGCCCTTCGTCCGGGCTCAGCGCGAACGGGCTCACGGCGGGAATTTCCGGGACGCTACACTAGCGGCCCCTCTCACTTTTGTCCAAATTAGGTTTTGAGGTTGAGCCCTCCTGAGGTATGATCGGCG
>CAZTUO010000115.1:8125-9690 GCA_964616355.1 uncultured Nitrospira sp. | reverse complement strand
AAAACCGGACATTTCTCCTTTGGGAGAAACCGGACATTTCTATCTTGGCTTGACACGTTGCTTGACGATCCTTCCGAGCCGCTGCTATAGTGGCCAGCGCGGGACCCCGATGCTCCAGCCGAGCGAGAAGATCTGGATGGACGGCTCCTTCGTCAAGTGGGAGGACGCGACCGTCCACGTCCTTACCCATTCGCTCCACTACGGGCTCGCCGCCTTCGAAGGAATCCGCTGCTATCAGGGAAAGACCGGCAGCGCGATCTTCCGTCTCCCTGAACACGTGGACCGCCTGTTCGAATCCGCCCACATCACGAACCTCACGATCCCCTTCGACAAGAAGCAGATTGCCGACGCGATCATCGAGACAGTGCGCGTGAACCGGCTCGACGCCTGCTACATCCGGCCGTTGGTGTACATCGGCTACGGCGCGATGGGGCTGTATCCGGGCGCCAACCCGATCCGGGTCGCGATCGCCGCGTGGCGCTGGGGCACCTATCTCGGCGAGGAGGCGCTGAACAAGGGGATCCGGGCCCGGGTGTCCTCCTTCGCGCGCCACCACGTGAACGTCACGATGACCCGCGCGAAAATCTCCGGCTATTACGTGAACTCCATCCTGGCCAAGCAGGAGGCCAAGGCGGACGGTTACGACGAGGGGATTCTGCTCGATCCGGACGGCTATGTCGCGGAGGGCACGGGCGAGAACATCTTTCTCGTCCGCCGCGGCAGGCTGATCACCACGCCCCTCACCTCCATCCTCGAGGGGGTGACCCGGAACTCCGTCATCGAGCTGGCCCGGGAGCGGAACATCCCGGTAGTCGAGGAGCGGTTCACCCGCGACGCCATGTACGTGGCGGATGAAGTGTTCCTGACCGGCACGGCCGCGGAGATCACGCCGGTGCGCGAGATCGACGGCCGCACGGTCAGCACGGGTGCGCCCGGCCCTATGACGACCGAGCTACAGAAGGCCTTCTTCCAGATCGTCCGCGGCGAAGATCCTGCCCACGCCGCCTGGCTGACGCGCGTCTGAAGACCTCAGGGCTCAGCTTCTCGTTACGGCTTCGCTGGGGTCGGTTGCGGCTCGCCGGAGGGGGGCTGGGACGATTCGTGCTTGGCGGGGTCGTGCTCGGCGGCGGGGGCTGAGGAGGATTCCTTCTTGTTCAAGTCGATAACGGTCGAAGAATAGGTGCGCTCCTTCGAGAGAACGGCCAGGCCCAGGGACGTGAGCATGAAAATAATGGCGGCGGCGACCGTCACCTTGCTCAGGAAGGTGCCGGGTCCGCGGCTGCCGAAGACCGTCTGGCTGGAACCCCCGAAGGCGGCGCCGATCTCGGCCCCCTTGCCCGCCTGGAGCAGGATGGCGGCGATCATCAGAAAGCAGACGATGATGTGAATCACGACCGCGAGGGTGTACATTCAGATCTCCGATCGGGTTAGCGGGCCGCCGGCTGCGAAACGGCGATGATTGTAGCAAAGGCCCGGGCATCCAGACAAGCCCCCCCGACCAGCGCGCCGTCCACATGGGGGGAGGCCAGGAACCCGCCAATATTCTCCGGCGTCACGCTCCCTCC
>CAZTUO010000115.1:7809-8075 GCA_964616355.1 uncultured Nitrospira sp. | reverse complement strand
CAACAGGTGGCGCGCCAGCCGGTGCACAGCATCGGCCTGCTCGGGGGGTGCGGCCCGGCCCGTTCCGATCGCCCAGACCGGCTCGTAGGCCAGGGTTACCGTCCGGACCTCGTCCTTGCTCAGGTCGGCGAGCCCCTGCGTGAGCTGCGTCGTCACGACCCGCTCCGTCCGATCGTGCTCCCGGTCGGCCAGCAACTCCCCGACGCACAGGATGGGCCGCAGCCCGTGGCGCAAGGCCGCCCGGACCTTCTTGTTGATGCCCGCGT
>CAZTUO010000115.1:0-7792 GCA_964616355.1 uncultured Nitrospira sp. | reverse complement strand
CGCCGAAATGTTGCCGGCGCTCGGAGTGGCCCAGGATCACGTACTGGCAGCCGAGGTCCGCGAGCATCGGCGCCGAGACCTCGCCGGTGTACGCGCCCTGGTCCTCCCAGAAGAGGTTCTGCGCGCCGAGCCGGAACGGTGAGCCGGCGGGCAGGGCGTCGCGGACAGCTTGCAGCGCGGTGAACGGCGGCGCGAGGACGACCTCGACCGGGCCGACCGCAGGGACCAGCTCGACGAGCTGGCGCACGAACGCCGCTGCCTCCGACGGCGGCTTGTTCATTTTCCAGTTGCCTACGATCAGGCGCCGGCGCACGGCTCCTCCGGAGGGGCTTGCCTCGCGGGCGGGCGAGATCGATTAGACGGCCAGGTCCGGGAGCGCCGAGAGGCCGGGCAATTCCTTGCCTTCGAGGAGCTCCAGCGCCGCGCCGCCGCCCGTCGAGATGAAGGACATGCTCTCCGACTCGCCGGCGCGGTGCACGGCCAGCGCCGTATCGCCGCCGCCGACGATGGTCAGCGCGTAGGCGTTCGCGACCGCGTGCGCCAGGGCGAACGTCCCGCGCGAGTAGGCGTCCACCTCGAACATGCCCATCGGGCCGTTCCAGAGAATGGTCTTCGCGTTCTGCACCGCCTCGCTGAAGAGCTTGACGGACGCCGGGCCGATGTCCAGCCCGTACCAGCCCTTCGGGATCTCTTGGATCGGGACGATCTTCGTCTCCGCGCCCGGCTCCAGGCTGTGCGCGACCACGCAATCCACGGGCAGGTAGAACTTCACGCCGCGGGAGAAGGCGTGCGCCTGGACGCCGCGTGCGAAATCCAGCATGTCGTCCTCGACGAGCGAGTTGCCGATCTCCAGCCCCATGGCCTTGATGAACGTAAAGGCCATGCCCCCGCCGATGATGACCTTGTCCACGCGCTTGCCAAGGTTCTCGATGATGTCAATCTTGCCGGAGACCTTGGCGCCGCCGAGGATCGCCACGAAGGGCCGCATGGGGTCGGCCACCGCGTTTTGCAGGTATTCGATCTCCTTCTTGAGGAGGTACCCGGACGCCGCCTCCTTGATGTACTTGGTGATGCCGACGATCGAGGCGTGGGCCCGGTGGGCCGCCCCGAACGCGTCGTTGATATAGACGTCACCGAGCGAGGCGAGCGCTTGGGCGAAGGACTCGTCGTTCCGCTCCTCCTCGGGATGAAAGCGAAGGTTCTCGAGCAGCAGCACGTCGCCCGGCTTCATCTGGGCGACCAGGGCCTCCACCTCCGGCCCGATGCAATCCGGTGCGAAGACGACTTCCTTTCCCAGCAGGCGCCGCAGCCGCCGGGCGACCGGGGCGAGACTGAGCTTGGGGTTCGGCTTACCCTTCGGGCGCCCGAGGTGGGAGCAGAGGATGACCTTGGCGCCCTCGTCCACGGCCCGGTTGATCGTGGGGAGGGTCGAACGGATGCGCGTATCGTCCGTGATCTGGTTGGCGTCGTCGAGTGGGACATTGAAGTCCGCCCGGATGATGACGCGCTTGTTGTAGAGCTGGAGGTCCTCGATCGTCCGCTTGCGGATATAGTTGTTCATAGGTCCGCGGCCTTCCACCCGGGCACGTGTCCGGCGACACCAGCGGACGACCGCCGCGGGGCTATCAAGCTGCTTCCGTTAGGATTTCGACACGAGAAACTTGACGAGATCGCGCACCCGGCACGAGTAGCCCCACTCGTTGTCGTACCAGGCGATGACCTTGATGAGGCGCTTGTCCTGCACCGTGGTCAGCGGCGCGTCCACGGTGGCGGAGTGGGGATCGCCGTTCCGGTCCACGGAGACGATCGGCTCCTCGGAGTACTGCAGAATCCCCTTCAGCGGGCCCTCCGCCGCCTTCCGGAAGGCAGCGTTGACCGAGGCGGCATCCGCGTCCCGTTCGGCCTCGACCGTGAGGTCCACCAGCGACACGTTCGGCGTCGGCACGCGGATGGCCATCCCGTCAAGCCTCCCTTTGAGCTGCGGGAGCACCAGGTGCAGGGCCTTCGCGGCCCCCGTGGTGGTCGGCACCATCGAGAGCGCCGCGGCCCGGGCCCGCCGCAGGTCCTTGTGGGGCAGATCGAGGAGCTGCTGGTCGTTCGTGTAGGCATGGATCGTGGTCATCAACCCGTGCTTGATGCCGAAGTGCTCCAGGAGCACCTTGGCGACCGGCGCCAGGCAGTTCGTCGTGCAGGAGGCGTTGGAGATGATGGTATGCGCGCGCGGGTCGTAGGCCTGCTCGTTGACGCCGAGCACGATCGTGACGTCCGGATCCTTGGCGGGCGCGGTGATGATCACACGCGAGGCGCCAGCCGAGAGGTGGCGGCTCGCCCCTTCGCGGTCCGTGAACCGGCCCGTGGACTCGATCACCAGCTCCACGCCGAGGTCCTTCCAGGGCAGCTCCTTGGGGTCTGTCCGGGCCAGGATCTTGATCGGCTTCCCGTTGACGACGAGGGCATCCTCCTGCGCGCGGACGTCGGCGTGCAGGGTGCCGTGCACCGAGTCGTATTTTAAGAGGTACGCGAGCGTCTTGGCGTCGGTGAGGTCGTTGATCGCGACGAAGTCGAGGTCTGGATCACCGAGCGAGGCCCGAAAGACGTTCCGGCCGATCCGGCCGAAGCCATTGATCCCGATGCGAATCGCCATGTGCGCGTAGGGCTCCGTGAGAAAAAAGCCGGCCGCCTGTCCGACCGGCGAAGAGGGTTGCATAGTACCCAGGCGAAGAAAAGAAGTCAACCCTCGGAAGGGGAACGTGAGAGGAACGCCGATCAGTGCGGAGAGGTGATCGCCATCTCAGCGGAGAGACGGCGTCCAAATCAAGGGTCTCAAGGGGCAGGATCGACTGGGCCGTGGGTTGCTGCGCGCTCGCCTGGCTGCCCTGCCTCCGCAGACCGCCTACACGACGGAGCGGGTGCTGGCCGCGCTCCAACGCCTGCTCCAACGTCTCCAGGCAGAACAGCGTGTCTCGTATGCGGACTGGGCAGCACCGCCGACACTCCGTGGGGCTCGGCCTGGATCCATCCGCACCGGGTCTTCTGGGGCACGCTCACAGCTTTGTTCTCAGCCACTCCATCTCCATTCCGTACGCCCTTGATCACCTCGAGCGCCGCCCGGGCTTTGAACTCCTCCGCATGTGTCTTTCGCCTCTGGGCCATGTGCGTCTCCCGGTTTTTTGAACCGCCCTTCTACCATAATCTTGGCTTCACGACCTGTCCCAAAAACGGGGGTAACTTCAGATCATCGGGTAGAGAAGGGCGAGCAGCATTTCCCCAAGCTAGCACGCCGATCCTGCGCTGGGGAGAGGATTGACAAGTGCTGGAACATACGAAAGAATCACGAGCTAGGTTGCAGCCTGTCCAGGCAGGTATGCCGGTCGGTGTACTCAATAGTCAGACGCCCCGGACGCACACGCACCAATCGCAGTTCGCGAGCGTGGAGGGCAAGTAGGGAAGCGAGTCCTACACCCCGCCCTGCGTGGTGAAGCTTTTGGTCGAGATACTCGAGCCGTATCGAGGTCGCGTGTATGACCCCTGCTGCGGGTCATCCAGCATGTTCGTGCAGTTTGTCGGTTCATCCCACCACGACAAGTTTCCCGACCTCAAGGCCGACTTCATCCTCGCCAACCCGCCGTTCAACGTCCCTGACTGGGGCGGCGAGCGCCGGCGCGACGACGTGCGTACTGTTCCAGCCATGCCGGTGGCAAGCGACGGAAGCACGGCAACGACGCGAGAGAGACAACACCGATGCCGCAGATTTTTGACAACATCGAGCTAAAGCTGGTAGAGGGCCTGCGCGCGGTTCTCCCGGCAGCCACGGCGAGTTCGTTCTGCGTCGGGTATCTCAACCTCCGTGGCTGGGGCCAGGTGGCTGATTTCGTCGAAGGTTTGCCTGGCGGCGAGGAAGCCCGCGCCTGCCGTCTGTTGGTCGGGATGCACCGGCCGCCGGAAGAAGACATGAAAGCCCTGGCGGGGCTCAAGCGAGGGGACCAGGCCCTTGACGGCCCGACGCTCGCGCGACTGAAGCGCCGCATCACCGAAAGCTTCAACGAGCAGCTCAAGTTCGGCATCCCGTCCGCTCAAGCGGAAACCGCCCTGCGCCGCCTGGCCGCTCAGCTCCGCGCGCGCAAGGTTTTCCTCAAAGCTTTCCTGCGGTACCCATTGCACGCGAAGCTGTATCTCGTCCGGCGCCATGACGCCGTGACCCCGCTGATCGGCTTTGTCGGCAGCAGCAATCTCACGCTCGCCGGCTTGTCGCATCAGGGCGAACTCAACGTGGACGTGGTCGAGCAGGACGCCGCGAAGAAACTTCAGGAATGGTTCGAGGACCGATGGCGCGACGAGATGGCGATTGATCTGAGCGACGATCTGGCCAAGCTCATTGAGACCAGTTGGGCGCGCACGGAGTTGGTGCGCCCCTATCTCGTCTATCTCAAGATCGCGCATCACCTGTGCGAGGAGGCCCGTGAGGGCGAACGCGAGTTTCGCGTGCCGCGCATCTTTCGCGACAAGGGTACGCCCCTGCTGGATTTTCAAGAACAAGCCGTCTCGCTGGCGGCCCACCATCTCCATCGGCGCGGCGGCGTGCTCCTCGGCGACGTGGTGGGCTTGGGCAAGACGCTGATGGCGACGGCCATCGCCCGCGTGTTTCAGGAAGACGACCACGGCAACACGCTGGTCATCTGCCCGCCCAAGCTCGCCCCGATGTGGGACAACCATCTGCAACAGTACGAGATCAACGGACGGGTCTTGTCGTTCGGCAAGGTCGTCGAGACCCTGGATCGCCCCGATGCGCCACGGTACCGCTTGGTGGTGATCGACGAAAGCCACAACTTGCGCAATCGCGAAGGCAAGCGTTACCGGGCGATTCGGGACTATATCGAACGCAACGACTCCCGCGTCCTCCTTCTCACCGCCACACCCTACAACAAGCAGTTCACCGACCTGAGCAACCAGCTTCGGCTCTTTGTGGACGAGGACCAGGACCTGCATGTCCGTCCGGAGCGGTTCTTTCAGCAGTGGGCCCAAGCAGGGAAAAACGATGCGGACTTTATGGCTCAGTTTGGAGCGTCGCCCCATTCATTGCGCGCGTTTGACCAGAGTCCGTTCCCTGAGGACTGGCGGGACTTGATGCGCCTCTTCCTCGTGCGCCGCACCCGTCAGTTCATCATCAAGCACTATGCGAAGTTCGACGAAGGACGCCAGTGCTATTACGTGCAGCTCAACGGCGAGCCGGCGTACTTTCCCCTGCGCGAGCCCAAGCGAGTGCCATTCGCCATCCGGGAAGAAGATCCCGCCGATCAGTATGCGCGGCTGTTCCGAGACGAGGTTGTGCAGGTGATCGAGAATCTGGCGCTTCCTCGCTACGGCATGGCAGGATTCCTCGTGAAGGATGCAGACCGCTTGGCGAACGCCGATGAGAAGCGCGTCCTGGATAACCTCAACCGCGCCGGCCGGCGCCTCATCGGGTTCTGCCGCACGAATCTGTTCAAGCGTCTGGAATCGAGCGGCCAGAGCTTTCTGCTCTCGGTGGAGCGGCACATTGTCCGCAATCTTGTTACCTTGCATGCGATCGAAAACCGGCTCCCCGTGCCCATCGGCACGCAGGATGCGGCCATGCTCGACACCGCCATCAGCGATACCGACGATGAGTTTGCTATGGCCGAGGGAGACGATGCGGCAGAGGCCAACGAGAACCCAGCGCCAAACGCGGGCAGCCAGCCACAGGCGATGTCACTAGATGCATACCAGGTCCGCGCCGCAAAGATTTATCAAGCCTATGCCGCTCAATTCCGCGACCGCTTCGGCTGGCTCGATCCCAAGCTCTTCCGGCCAGAGCTGGGACAGGCGCTCCAGGCAGACGCCCAGGCACTGCTCGGCGTCCTGAGTCGCGCGGGGTCGTGGCAGCCGGAACACGACGCTAAACTGGCTGCCCTCGAAGCCCTGCTCATCCAGCGCCACCCTCGGGACAAGGTCCTCATCTTTACACAGTTTGCCGACACGGCCAACTACCTGGGGGAGCAACTTGCCAGGCGCGGCGTCACGGACCTGGCGGTGGTGACCAATCAGACCGCCGATCCGGTCTCGCTTGCCCGGCGCTTCAGCCCCGCGACCAACGGCGGGCTGCAAAAGGGGGAGACCGAGCTGCGCGTCCTGATCGCGACCGACGTGCTCGCCGAAGGGCAGAACCTGCAGGATGCCCATCTCGTCGTCAACTACGACCTCCCGTGGGCCATCATCCGACTGATTCAGCGAGCCGGCCGCGTGGACCGGATCGGCCAGAAGCACGACACCATCACCGTCTATTCCTTCCTGCCGGCCGATGGGGTCAATCGCATCATCCGGCTGCGCGAGCGATTGTTCCATCGCTTACAACAGAATCAGGAAGTCATCGGCACCGACGAATCCTTCTTCGGCGAAGAGGCCGCCAACAAACTGCGCGATCTCTATACGGAAAAGGCGGGGACACTGGACGACGACCAGTCCGACGAAGACATCGACCTCGCGAGCCTGGCCCTTCAGGTCTGGAACAGCGCCTCGGCTGAGGATCAGAAGGCCGCCGTGGCGCTCCCGCCGATCATCTCGGCCACGCGGGCCCTGCCCGAGACCGCGGACCCTGCGCAACACCCATCCGGCGTCATCGCCTACCTGCGCTATCCGGACGGGGCGGATGCCCTGGTGCGGGTGGACGAACAGGGGAAGCTCGTCTCGCAATCGTTGTCGGGCATCTTCCGGGCCGCGGCTTGCGCGCCCGACACGCCGGCCCTTCCGCGTACGGAGGCTCACCACGACCTGGTCGCCCGGTGTGTCGCGATCGCGGCTGATGAACAGACCTCGTTCGGCGGTCAGCTCGGCTCGCTCCGCAGCGTCCGCCGCAAACTCTGGGACCGTCTCAAGCGATACCGGGAGTATTTGCAGGCGAGACCAACCCTTTTCAGCGCGCAGGCGCTGCAACAGCTCGAAAGCGTGCTCGACCTGGTCTGGCGTTATCCGCTCAAACGCGCGGCGCAGGAGGCCATCAGCCGCCAGATGCGCCTCGGCATCACCGACGAGGGGCTTCTCGACCTCGTGGTCCAGCGCGCAACCGACGAGACCCTGTGCGAAGTGGCCGACGAGGACCAAACCTCCCACTCCGAGCCGCGGCTCATCTGCTCGATGGGGCTGGTGCGCCCGGCGCCGCCAGGAAACAGCTCCTCTTCCGTGGGATCGGGTGAGGGTCTGAAATGAGTGAACTCCTGCAACGCATTCAGGGACATCTCGCAAGCGGGCGCCTCGCGGACAACCTCTCGCCGCTCTTCTGCCAAACCCTGCATTGGGGCGTGCCCAGGGGTCTGACGCCACGCGCGCTCGAGATTGGCGTGCCGGTGAACAAAACCCTCACTGCCCATCCCGTGGCCCAGCTCTCCGGCCTGCCGGTCTTCCGCATCGACTGGCCGGAGGACCGCTTGCCGGGCGTCACCGCCCGCCGCGCCGTCCAGCGGGCACTCAAGCCGGTGCATGCCGAGCATCTTCTGTGCTACGTCACGCGCGATCAGCAACAAGCCGCCTTCGTCTGGGCGCGCAAGCGAGCCGACGACAAGATCGAGCTGCGCACGCTGCCCTACGAAGCCGGCTCGCCCGCCCGCACCACCATCGAGCGGCTCGGGGAACTCGCCTTCGGCCTCGACGAACTGGGCCCAACCGGCCAGCCGCCCATCACCGCCGTCACCGACAAACTCAACACCGCCTTCAGCGTCGAAGCGGTCACCAAGCAGTTCTACCAGGAGATCGCCAACTGGTATTTCTGGGCGCTCAATCA
>CAZTUO010000114.1:4509-9722 GCA_964616355.1 uncultured Nitrospira sp. | reverse complement strand
TGGTCAATGATCCCGCCGGGATATTCGACGGGCAGGGGGGGGGGATTGACCAGGGTTCGCTTGCCGGGGTTCCAGGCGTCCACGCGCCCCGGCCCGAACCGCGGGATCCGATCCGGGTTGTGCGGATCGATGAAGGAAAAGGCATGGTTGAGCCGGCGGGCGTACAGACCGGTGAGCGGGATCAGGCCCAGGCGGTACGCAAACCGCTGGATGGCATGCCTGATCTCCTGGCAGATGCCGCCGAGGCCGCACTGACCCACCTGCCGGCCGAATTCCATCTCCGGGTGCTTCGCCAGGATTTCGTTCATGAGCGTGTAGGACGTGAAGAGAGTAAAGCCCTCCTGCTCGGCCGCCCCGAACAGGAACAGGAAGAACAGCTCGATGTCCGTGGTGTTGGCCGGCATGCCGAGCATGATCTGCGGCGGGCTCGACCCGTCCCGCCGGATCGTCGAGACGTGGCAGAAGGCGCAGTTGATGCCGACAAAGTCCAGCCCGAACACCTTGCGCTTGGAGAAACCGATCGGGCGGTTGATGGGGATGTCTCTGTCCTGACCCGCGAGGCGGGCTTTCTTGTTGGCCTCGTTCACCAGGCCGAAGGCCTCGTAGCTCCGGCCCTTCCCTGTCGAGTCATTCGCCTGGTACCGCGGCGCGTACCTGGCTTTGTGGGTCTCGCGCGCCTCCTCAGGCAGGATCTCGGCGAGGATTGTGTCGGGCGGAAACCGTTCCGGCAGGATCTCCCAAATGTAGAAGGGGATGCCCCGCGCCATGAAATGGTCCGAGCCGATGGAGCCGTATTTGAACTGGTCTTCAATATCGGCGAAGTCCTCCGGCTCGCCGTACAGGATGCTCGAGAAGAAAAGCCCGCTCCCCAGGAAGAGGAGCATCACCACCGACACCCACCCGAGCGGCTGCATGGGCAGCCCTCGCATCCAGACAAGGAAGCTCCAGGCCATCGCGAGCAGGACCAACAACAGCCCTTCGTCGGCGGCGCCGGCGACCCTCATCGGCACGTCGTCACCGGTGAAGGACCACGCCAGGCCGCCGAGAAAGAGGGCGAGCAGCGATCCGCAGCCCGCAGCGAAGAGGTGCGCTCGTGTCTGCCACGCCCACAGCCAGCCGATCCCGCTCCCGGCGATGACCACCCCGCTGATGAGCCAATCGCCGCCGTCGAAGCGCATCACCGGCGTGTCGTACAACACGCGCGAGAGAAGCAGGCCAGCGGCCAAAGTCGCCGTCAGGAGCAGGCTGGACCAGACAAGCCACCGCGGGAGCCGGTCCCGCTGGGCCAGCAGGAGCCCAAAGAGCGTCAGGAGGAGCAGGACCATGACCAGGCAATACCATTGATAGGCGAGGCCGAACGCCGCGGCGGCGCCGAAGAGAGCGCCGCCGGCCACGCGGCGTGGCGTCAAGTCGTTGCGCCAGGCCAGGATGAACCCCAGGAGACTCACGGCCAGCAGGACCCGCATCGCCACCGCGTGGTGTTCAAAGAACAGGAGCAGGTTCAGGAGCGCCCGCAGGACGTTCTCCCAGAGATAGACCGTCGCGCTCAGGAACAGCGCTGCAACCAGCAGCCACCAGCGCCACCGCTGCTGCACGCAATGACGGAGCCGTTCCCACCAGGTCCCGGGGACCGGCTGGCCGTGCAGCGCGCCGACCAGGCTGGCGACCAGGACCAGGACCCAGAGGAATTCGATCATCGGGCGCCCTCCCCGCGGTTCGTCTCAGTCATTGATGTTGACTTCCAACATGCTGGGATAGACCCGCCACACGGACCAGGGCCGACTTGCCCTCCACTGCGTTTCGATCCGTTCCAGGTCCTCCTGAAACGCCCGCCACACCTGTAGAGCGGCAGCCTGCTGCCCGCATTGCTCGGGCGCCAGATACGACCACTCCTCTTCGAGATCCTTCCACAGCAGCGGCGTCCGCGGCACGTTCAGGTTGAAGTTGGCGTTGACCAGCCGCTGGTACACGTCGAGCGGCAGGCGCCGGCCGTCCAGATACAGGCGCGGCGGCTGCTTGTGGGCCCAGAGCTGGTAGTTCCAGAGGAAGGAGCCTTCCAACTCGTGACGCACCGTGACCAGGTACATGAAGCTGGCGAGCAGGCGGGCGAGGGAGCCTTTCGTCACGCTGCCGCGGTTCACCGGACCACCGAGGACTCGAAGACCGTTCGGGATGCCAGTATGGTTCTCGTTCAAGGCATCCAGCCACTGCAAGACCGCCCGGTCACTCCGCAGATCCTCGTCGGTCTGGTAATACAGGTCGAGATACCGGGTCGCCTGCTTGTGGAAGGCGTCCCACAGGGTCTTCAGGTCATCCTGCGTGGGCGTGTCGAACCTGGCCGTGGCAACGCCTCGCCGCTGTGCGTCCGCTTCCGGGTCATTGACGATGAAGTCGAATTGCAGGCACGTGTCCGAGAACAGGTCGCACATCCCTTGGTGGGTGAAGCTGAAGATGCTGTCGAACTCCCCGCCCTCGACCATCTGGGGCAGGGTGACGATCCGGTTGCTGAGCTGCGTGTGGTAGATGTACGGCCAGAGCAGTCGCCCCAGGACATGATCCGGGTAGAGGTGATTCCGCGTCGCGACGGCGAGGTGCGCTCCGCTGGCCAGGTGGATGCCGTTGAAGTGGGAGACCAGCGCCAGGTGGTTCGTCGCCGCACAGAGCGCCAGCGTTTTGGCGAAGTCCCACGTGGGGTCGGCCGGTCTTGAGATGCCGCTGCCGGGTCGGGCCGTTTGCAACGCAAAGACCTGTATCGCGATGGGGCGGACCGTTCGGGTTCGATCGTCCACCGCAAACAACACGCGGCACCCGAGATTGTAGGCGTCGGCGTGATGCTCGTAATCCTTCAGAGTCCAGAAGTCCCAGACGTACACATCGTCCACCCAGCGCCCATGTATTGCATTCCATCCAGGCAGTAGCGCTAGGTCCGCGGCCAGCCAGCTCGCATCGCGCTGCGGGTCCTGCCCCCATTGGTACTTCGTGAGGTACCCGTGGTACGGCCCCTTGACCGCCAGCGCGCCGAGATCGAGACTTCCCTGAAACTCCAGGGGCATCACGGGAGACTCGAGCAGAGCGGCATGTCGGTCCGGGTAGGCCTGCCGCAACGCCTCGTAGGGATCGGGATCGATCTCATCCAGTCCCGGCTGCATCGGGGAGAGGAGCCGGGACATCAGGAGCTGGAACCGGGTCACCGCCCGCATCGCAACCTTGTGGGGAAACTCCTTGAAGAAGTGTCTCCCCCGCATTTCATCCCAGGGGATGCGGGCGGCGACTGTGATATTCCGGATGGGGATGCCGGGGAACTGGGCGGCGAAGTCTACGAGCTGAATCGGACGCGGCGAGCCGTGGGGGACGGGGAAGTGCTGGGGCTGGCTCCCGCGGAACTTCAGCCGAGCCAGGTTGTTCCAGAAGCTCCTGCGCAGCGCCCATTGCCAACGCGCGCTGAGCCGCTGCGGGAGGGGCAGCAGGCTGATCGCCCATCGCAGCAGCGCAAAGACCGGCCCCTGCGCGACAACAAGGATCAGCAAGCCGACGGGCGCCTTATGCTGCCGCACGGTGGCACCCCTTCTTGCGGTGTGGCTCAGTGCCTGTGAGCTCATCCATCGCCGATCCTGTCTCGTGCCCGGTGGCAAAGCCTTTACGCATGGATGCTGCGCCACGGATGGAACGGGTTGGCCAGGCCCTTGACCGCCGGGGCGAGGGCCGGGTAGTGGCGCAGCAGCACGCTCTCGAATCCGTTCTCGTTGATCCAGTCGAGCCCGGCCTTCGTGTACGTCTCGGGCCGGTAGTCTGTCGTAAAGAACCGGTCGCTTTTCAGGCGGCGGGAGGCCATGAGGATGAAGATGCGAAAGGCCGTGTCGCTGAACCCGAAGCCTTCCGGGAACTCCTCCGCGAGCAGGCCGACCATCGTATCCACGTCGTCAATCTTGTTGTTGTACAGGTCGGCGATCTCTTTCGCCCATCGGGCGTTCAGAAGGTCGAACGACTTCACCCGCGGCATGCGCAGCAGCTCGCGGAACCGGTTATAGCGGGGCACGCCGCGCTCCCGGTCCCGGAGGATGTCGATCGTCGCCACATCCAGGAGGCGATCCGGCTGCTCCGGCGGTCGGTAGTTCCGCAGAAAGTGGGGATAATTGCGCAGGGTGATTGCCCCGGGATGTGCCAAGCCGAACGAATAGATGACGTTGTCCATTCCGATCGCGTCAATCGCCCGGCGCGTGTTCAGGCCTTGAATATGGTCGAAGGTGCTGGGGACCACGTCCTGGGCCTCGTGCGTGCCGTGCGGGACATAGCGCATCTGCGGCGAGAATTCTGAAACAGTGAGCGAATGGAAGCGGAACTCGTCCGGGATCAGGGGGTGCAGGCGGTACACGGAGACGAACTCCTCCGTGAACGCGAAGGGCATCCCATGGTGGTCGAGTGGGGAGCCGGGGATGCCGCTCAGCGCCTCGGAGTCGCTGAGGCGCCCGAGCTTCTTGCGGACCTGTTTCCCGAGCACGCCCCACCAGTTGGCGTCCATGCCGATCTTCAAGACCGGCATCCCGAGGATCGCGGGCGTCCATTCCACGGTATGGATCTTGGCCATGAGGGCTGCGTTGATGAGCCGGGCGGTCTGGAACAGGCGCTCGTCGTCCCAGGCCCATGCGGGATGCCTCTCTCTCAACATGTCGCAGATGGCGTTGTGTTCCCGCGCGAAGAGGGTGTGCAGCACGCTCAGCCCGGCCCACCAGCCGCCGGAAAGCCGGTGAGGTCGAGCCCCGCGAGCCGGGCGAGCCGCGGGTCTGGCGCGCAGGCGAGATCGAAGAGGCGGTTGTCCGAGGTGAGCCTGAGCTTCCCGTCCACGTGCGAGCGGAGGACGTGCTGCCAGTCCCGATCGCTGCCATAGATCTGCGAGCCGTCCCACCAGAACGACCCTTCGGCGAGAAAGCTCGGCGGCCCGGCCGGGCATCCCCGCGGCGGGGGGTGCGGATCGGGGCGCGTGTGATCCGGGAGCGTGCGGTCAATCGCCATGGTGTCTTGGGGCGTGCGTTGCGGCCAGGGGTCGCCGGGATCGAGCGGGACGTGGAGGCGATGCGCCGGGTCGGGGTCGGTCATGTGCCGGGCCCAATCATGCACCTCGAATTGAATCCAGGCGGCCGCGAGCAGGTTGAGCGTGGTGGCCGGCCGGAATGAATCCCGGCGCAGCAGCTCTTCGCTGACTTGCCGTGGGGTCG
>CAZTUO010000114.1:0-4465 GCA_964616355.1 uncultured Nitrospira sp. | reverse complement strand
GCGCGCGTAGCGCGACCCGGTCCGCCCCATGGTCGGATTCTGGAGGTCGTTGTAGCTGCCGTCGGCCGTCCGGTACCGGAGAAAGTCCGGGTGGAAGGGTGCCACAGAGCGGAAGGGATCAACCAGCGGGATTCCCACGGGGCCCAGCGGCGGGGCGTAATGAGGCGGCTCCGGTTGAACGGGCAGCCGGGCCGTGTCGTAGAGATTGCGCTCCCGGAGATCCTCCCGGAGCGCCGGCAGGTTCCAGAGACGCAGGCTGAGCCGGGGAAACGGCCTGGCCGGCAGCTTGTGCCAGGGGATGAAGCGATTGATCACGCGAAAGAACGCCGCGAGCAAGCCGATCGCACCCCGTCGCTTTCGCATCTTCACCTCAGGAGCTGTCACGTCTCATGCGCTGACCGCCTCGGCGAAGCCGGTCCACCGTTCCCAGGTACATGAACATGCGATCGAAGACGAGGAGGTAGAGGGCGACGAAGAGAGACCCAACAGCCGGCACGAGCGCGCGAAGCACCACGCGGGTCACCCATTCACCCGGACCGCGCAAGAACTGGAGGATCTCCAATTGAGGAGCCACGATCCCGATCACATAGAGGCCGACCACCACGAGAATGCCGCCAACCGTCACAGGGGTGCGCAGGAACTGGAGGATCACCGAGCCCAGGCCGGCCCAGAGGCCGTAAAGGGCCGCCAGCGCGGCCAGCGCCGATGCGATCGTGACCGCGGGACTGAGGCGGAATACTTTGAACAGGTTGTGTCGAGCGACGTCGAGCTGCCGGAGGTATTCGGAGGAAGGGTTGAGCATCCAATCCCTGATTTGCAGGAACGTCCAGGATGCCGGCGGGTGAGCGACCGTCATCGCGGCGAAGTCACGCGTGCGGTTGAGTTCAAATCCGGTCATGCTGTAGCCGTCCATCATCAGCGAATGGGCTTCGACCTCAGTGAACGAATCCAGGTCAGTGCGAATCCGGGACAGCCGGTCCTGGACCGCCCCGCACACCCCGAAGTCCTTGCAGGAAAAGCTGGGGGCCCGTTCACGCTTGGGGGGTTCGAAGGGTGCCTTGCCCGTCGGCGCGATCCAGGAAAGGGCCTCGGCTTCCAGTCCCTTGCGGAGATGCAGGAAGGCCAGACGTGATGGCATGGGATCCGCCTCGTAGAGGCGATAGAGCTCTTCCTCCCGGACGCGGTCCATCAGGATATCATTGCTCCGGACCCACGTGGGGATCAGGGAGGTGGCAGGATGGGCCTGGTCCTGCAGCCAGCCTGAGGCGTCGCTGATGATCAGGTGCGTACACCCTTCGTCTCGAAGCCCCTGCACGCCCTGGTTGTCGTGCACGCCTCCGTCCACCAACTGCACGCGCAGGTCCGGATAGAGATCGCTGATCGCGAGCGGGGGAAAGAGGCCGGGCACGCAGGCGGAGGCGGCCACCGCCAGGCCCAACTCGAAGCGGTCATGCCGGGTATGTCGGATCTGCTCATACCCCGGTCGGCGCAGCCGGAGATTCTTGTCCACCTCCTTTGCAACGTTGTCTTCATATATCGGCTCGCCCATTTGGACGGCCTCGAACCGCCAGTTGTGCCCCGTGTTCAAGGTCGTCGCATTGATCAAGAGAATGGGGACCTTGGCTCTGCGCGCGGCGTTGTGCTTGCGCGGCGAAAAATTGGCGGGGGCCCCGAGCGGTTGGATCTTCAGTTCCTGCATCTGGACGGGCTCCGCCCGTCCCGGGGCGAACACCGGCCGATAGAAGTGCGCGTCGTAGAGCTCACCGATGCGATCGCTCCTGGAGTAGTTCCGCAACGCCATCCTGAGATTCTTGAGGGGATTCAGAAACGTCCGCATCCGGATATTCTGTTGGACGGCCTTGAGAAAATCGGTCTCGATTCGTTGGATAATCGCGACGTAGTCCGCGTCGTGGACGGCGCCGTCGCCGTTCTGTTCCAGCAGTTGCTTGACGTGAAGATAGTAGAGCGCGCCGACGATCGAGCCGCCGGAGACCGTCGAGATGATCTCGACATGGCGGAGCAAGCCGAGTTCGGCCAGGCGCGCCAGGACACCGATATGGAAGAAGGCTGCGCGAAATCCTCCGCCGGAGAGCGCCAGTCCCACTTTCTCCGCCTGGTTCATGCCCGCACCCCCTGACTGCGATTCTGGGGAGAACAGCGTGGCCGTCGCCTCACGTCGGGGCCGGCCTTATTCTGGTGATGCTGGGGAAGCGCGATTCTGCGTTATCCGCCTTTCCGGTTGCACCGCGTATGGGACTCGATGGCGGAAGAGAGAGGAAGAAGGGTCACCGCGGATGAAGTCAGAGCAGCCATGGCCGTCTCATGAGGCTCGCTCCAGGATGGATCTAGCGTGGTCCTGCGTAATACTTTTGGGGGAATTTGTCAAGAGGCGAGGCGCTCACTGGTGCAGGTGCTTGAGGGCGGCGGCGCAGAGGATGATGAGGATGCCCATCCAGAGGGCGACCCGCTGGAAGGGGATGGGCTCGTAGAGCTGCTCCTCGCGCTCCTCGGGCGTTTCGTCGCCGGTCGCTTCGGTCCGGAAGATCACCGTGTAGAGGTAGATCGTGGCCACCCCGAGGACGAGCGCCAGCTTGATGAAGAGGATCGTGAGGTACTTGGCGTTGTTGGAGATCCCGAGGCCGGTCTGGGCGAGCATGAGCTGGCTGACGTAGTGCAGGTTGATGCCGCCGGTGAACAGGATCACGACCAGCAGAATCCCCACCAGCCGCTTGAAGGACCGGTAGAACGTGTCGCTGATCGGTTTCACGAACTCGCGCGGGACAGCGGCCCGGAGCCCGGGGGTGACAGCCATGACGAAGAAGGCCAGGCCCCCGATCCAGACGACGGCCGAGAGGAGGTGCAGCCAATGGTTAATGATCGGCAGGAGCTGGTTGATATCGGTGAGAAGGTCTTGCAGGCCGCTCACGGGGACACTCGTGCCGCGGGACGCGGGACGCGGAACGCGGGCTGTGGGCAAGATGAGCCGATCATGGCTACCTCGTCACCTGTCACGCGTCACTCGTCACGCTGGAACTTGAAGACCGGGGCGTCGGTCCCGAACCGCCGGCGCCGGAGCTCTTCCATCAGCTCGACCGTGATGACCGGGATGCCGTGCTCCCGCGCGTGGCGCTCGACGCCCTTCTTGACCATGGCGCGGAGGAAATAGGGGATCCGGGCCAGCCGGGCCTGCGCCGCCTCGTCCCACACCCCGTCGTAGGCTTCCGCCGTGTTGAACGCGACCCGCACCTTCTCGCCGCCCTTGGGCGTGTAGAGGCACCACGGGTCCTCGTCCAGCCAGTCGCCGTGGTCCACGTAGGGCCGCGCGCGGCAGCCGCCGCAGATCTCGCTGTATTCGCAGTCGCCGCACTTGCCCTTGAGGTGGGGGTAGCGGAACGAATCGAAGATGTCGGACCGCTCCCACAGCTCGACGAAGCTCTTGTCCCGGATGTTCCCCGCCGAGAGCGGCATGTACGGGCAGGGGGTCACCTCGCCGTTCGGCGTGACGCGCGCATAGTTCGTGCCGGCCAGGCACCCGCCGCCCATGTAGCCGGTGGCCTTGGTGATCGGGGAATTGGGGTCCCGCTCGTACGCCAGTCGCTTGAAGTGGGGGGCGCAGCGGGCGCGCACGAGCATGTCCTTGTACTTGTCCTGGCACGCGACGAGGTAGCTCAGGACCTCCTCGTACTGGGCCGGCGTGAGGTCCGTCAGCTCCTCCCCCCGGCCGGTGCAGACCATGAAGAAGACGTTCAGGACCTTGGCGCCCATCTCGTGGGCCCAGTCCACCAGGGCGGGCAGCTCCCGGTAGTTCATGGGCTGGGCGCTGAAATGCACCTGGAACTGGAGCCCGTTCCGCTTGCAGGCCTCGATCCCCGCCACCGCACCCGCCCAGGCGCCCTCCAAGCCCCGGAAGCGGTCGTGCTTGCCCGGCTCCAGCGAGTCAATGCTGATCCCTACGCCCATCACTCCGATCTCGACCAGCGTCCGGGCCATCCGGTCGTTGATCAACATGCCGTTGGTGCCGAACACGACCATGAAGCCGAGCCCCACGGCGTGGCGCGCGATGTCCAGGATGTCGGGCCGGACGAGCGGCTCCCCGCCTGTGATCACGAGCAGGCAGCCGCGGTTGACCTCCGCGATCTGGTCAATCAGCCGGAAGCATTCCTCCGTGGTCAGCTCGTCGGCGCCCCCACCGGCCTTCGTCGTCGCGTCCAGGTAGCAGTGGGCGCACTTGAGGTTGCAGCGCTTGGTGAGGTTGAGCGCGATCAGGAAGGGCTTGAAGTCGTCGACGGTCCGGCCGTCGCCGGGGGTCGTGGCCGCCGGCGACGCGGTGACGAATCGCTTGATCTGCTGCTCGAGCTGCCCGAACTTGCCGGCGAGCTGCTCGAAGTTGAACACCGGGAGTGATTTGCCCATCGTTCCGCGCGGGGGTCAGGCAGCTCCGGCCCCGGTCAGGCGGGCGATAATA
>CAZTUO010000113.1:0-9728 GCA_964616355.1 uncultured Nitrospira sp. | reverse complement strand
CCACCTTGACAAATCAAGGCGTTATCGGCACAATGTCGCTCGGGTTCGCGGGGGTTATCCACAAGCGGATGTTGCCGTGTACTATGAGCCCTACTGGGGGCTAAAGCTCTCGCCCTTCGAGAACGTGCCGGATCCGAGGTTTTACTTCCCCTCGCCGAAGCACGAGGAGGGCCTCCACAGGCTTCTCTATGGGATCCAGGCCCGGAAGGGCGCGGTGCTGCTGACCGGTGAAATCGGATGCGGGAAGACGACCCTGAGTCGCAAGCTGATCCAGCACTTGGCGCAGGACCGGTACGATACCGCACTGATCGCCAATCCTTCGGTTGACGCCCAGGAGTTTCTGGGCGAAGTCCTCTATCAGCTTGGTGTCGAAGCCAACACGTCGAAGCTGGACCGCCTGCATCGCCTGAACGAGTACCTGGTCGAGAACCTCAAGCAGGGCAAGGATACCATCATTATCGTCGACGAAGCCCAGGCCATCCGCGACGACACGGTCTTTGAAGAGCTGCGGCTGCTGCTGAACTTCCAGTTGAACGACCGGTTCCTGCTGACCTTGATTCTCCTGGGCCAGCCCGAACTCAACGAACGGATCAACGCGATCCCGCAGTTTGCGCAACGGGTCGCCATCCGGTTCCATCTGCCGGCCTTCGATTTGCAGGAGACGACACGGTACATCGAGTTCAGGCTGAAGACCGCTGGGGCGAACGGGGGGCGCCCGATCTTTGCCCCCGAGGCCATTGACCTGATCTTCAAGCATTCGGGAGGCATTCCTCGGAACATCAACACGTTGGCCGACCTCTCGCTTCTCACCGCCTGTCTGGAGCGAAAGGCCCAGGTGGATGCCCCGATCGTGACCCGTGTGGCCGCAGACTTTCGCGTAGGAGAACTCGGTGGTGCGTCTCACTGATCTCATCAGGGGCGCCAAGAGCCCCGAGCAGGAGCCTGCCGAAAAGAAGCCGGCCGAGGACGCGGCGGCACCGCAGGCTCCCGCTCCGCCCGCCGGTGCTCCTCCGCCCATCCAGCTCAGCGTGCTCAGGGACCACATCCGTCGCGAAGGCGCCCTGGCCGCCCCGTCGTCCGCTGAGCCGGTGACATTGCGCGCATTGGTGCAGCCCCCGGCCCCGCCGCCAGTGGGCCCGGCGGCCGCTCCTCCGGAACCGTCGCTGTCCGTCGCGCGCGCCCCCGCGTTGCAGCCGGAGGGGGCACCGACCAAGGCGCCGCCGCCGGCCGCTGGGCCGGCTGCGCCGGCGCTGGATTGGTATGCCCAGGCGGAAGTGGCGCTGGCCTCCGTGGTGAAACTGGTGAGGCAGGGCCGTCCCTTCGCCATCGCCGATCTCTCGCAGATCGCCAGCGGCTTTGTCACGTCCATGGCCCATGATGACCGCCTCCTGGTCCGCGCGATCTCGCACCAGAGCGGTCCCTCGCTGGTGGGCAACATGGTGCACGTGGCCATCTATGCCATCAAGATCGGCATGGGCCTGGGCTACCGGCAGGATGAGCTGGTCAGGCTGGCGCTGGCGGCGCTGGTCCATGATGTGGGGATGTGCCGGCTGCCGGAGCAGTTGCTGGACGAGCCCGGCCGGTGGTCGCCCGAGCAGATCGCCATTCTCCAGCGGCACCCCCTCTTGGGCGAGGAGATCTTAAAGAAGGTCGCGCCGGACAGCCCCTGGCTCGCCGAAGTGGTTGGCCAGGAACATGAGCGGCTCAATGGGGCCGGCTATCCGCGGAAACTGCAGGGACCGCAGATTCACGAATTCGCCTTCGTGATCGGCATGGCGGATATCCTAGACGCCATGTTGCGGTCTCGACTGAACCGCCAAGCGATGCTCCCGTTCGAAGCCGTGCGCTTGCTGCTCGTGCGAGAAAAGGCGGCATTCCCCACACGCATCTTCAAAAGTCTGCTGCAGCAGTTCTCGCTGTTTCCAGTCGGCACGTGGGTCAAACTGACGTCCGGGGAGACCGGCGAAGTCCTGCGGCTGAACCCGCGATTCCCCTTGCGGCCCGTCGTGAAAATCATGATTGACCAGGGCGGCCAGCGGCTGCGGGAGCCGCGCGAGCTTGACCTGAGCGCGTCGCCGTTGGTGCACGTGGCGGAGATCGTCGATCGGGTCCAATTGGCATTCTAGGCCAGCCGATCAGGTGGCTCAGGCGAGGATGCAAGTCGGGATCCCAAATCCAAACCCAATGGCCAGAGGAAAGCTTCTAGGCCTGACCCTCAGTCTGGAGCTAGTGGCTGGTTGTGCGGGCATGGGGGTGGTGCCATCTGGGCCTCCGGGGACCCCGCCTCCGGTGTACGAGCTTTCGCCGAGCAAAGTACCGGGGAGCCTGCCGGGCGTTGCACTGCCACCAAGTAAACCGGGGGTGGAGCCGGAAGATCTGATCGAGCCGGGCGATACGCTGGAAGTTATCGTCCGCCGTGGGGCGGGAGAGGAAAAATACACCACGACGGTGAGGACGAACGGTCTGGTGACGGTGGCCTTCACGGACATTGACGTAAAAGGACTCACCGAGGCAGAGGCCGAGGCCCGCATGAATGAAAAGCTAGCGGAAGTGATCCGGAACCCACGGGTACAGGTCAGGCTGGTGCAGAAAGGGATCACGCGCCCGATGAATTTCTACATCTTCGGGGAAGTCAAAAATCCTAACAAATACCCTCTCACCAAGCGCTTGACCCTGTTACAGGCCATTTCGATCGGGGGGGGGCACTCGGATATTGCAGACCTACGGAAAGTCGTGGTCATCAGGCAGCGCGGCGAGACGCCGGTCGTTAAGGTCGCCAATCTAGAGACAGTCTTGGTCTCCGGGGACCTGACCGCTGATATCCTGCTGGAAGATAACGACATTGTCTTTGTTCCCAGAAGCAAGATCGGGGACTGGAGCGTGTATTACAACAGGGCCCTGCTGCCAGTGCTGAACTCGCTCCTGATCGGGACGAACGTGGTCTTCCTCAACAAGGTGCTGGCGGACCTCTTCAAGGGGCCTGAGGCCCCTCCGGTCGCGGTCGGCACCTGCTGGATTGCCCGTGCGCTCTATGGGGACGAGGCCTGGCAGCCCCGGGTCCTGCGCTGGTACATCTGGGGCCCGTTCTCGGACCACTGGTACGGCCGACTCTTCGCCGACCTGTACGCAGCCTATGGCGAGCGAATCGCGGCGTTTCTTACGGCACATCCCTGGGCTAAAGGGCTCGTCAAGCTACTATTCGACCGCCTGCTCGACCAGGCGATTATGGCTGCGGACCGACGGTTGCCCGGCTTCGCCGCCGCGGTGAGCCAGCGGCATGGTTCACCCGTCCTGCGTCCCGCATCCCACGTCCCGTCTTCATGATATGGCCCAGTACGATCTCAACCTGGTTGACTTCTGGCTGATCGTCCGCCGACGGAAGGCGATCATCCTCTTCACCATCGTGCTGGTGGCCGTCTTCACGGCCGTCATGCCCTACATCGTCGGGCCCGCCCCTATTTACAAGGCCTCCTCGCGCGTCAAGTACGAACGCTCCACGACCGCCTCTGGATTGCTCCAGGAAACCGTCGCGGTCTCGGAGGGCAGCGACATCGGCACCCAGGCGGAGGTGATCCGCAGCTTCCCAGTCATGGAGCGGGTCGCGAAGATGCTGGGCCTCATTGACAAGGATCTCGACCCCAAGGACGTCCGGGCCAATCCCGAATATCTGGACATCATCTACGGCATCCAGAGCCACATTGAAGCCGCACAGGAGGGAACCACCAACATCCTGAGGATCACCGCGACGGCGGCGGATCCCCGACTCGCCGAGCGCTACGCGACGCTCACCGCCGAAGCCTATCGCGAGGAGAATATCTACAACCGCAACCGGCAGGTCATCGAGGCGAAACGGTTCGTCGAGGCGCAGCTCAAGACGCTCGAAGCGAGCCTGCACGAAGCCGAGCAGCGGCTGCGGGAGTTCAAGGAGCAGGAGGGGCAGGTCTTCGTTACGGAAGAGGCGCGGCAGGCGCTCGATCAGTACAACAAGCTCGAGGCCGAGCTCGAGCAGCTCCAGCGAGTCAAGAAAGAAATCATCGGCCAGATCGAGTCGCTCAGAAAGAAGGGCTCGGTCGACGCCGAGGCCACCCGGGTCTATTCCGACGAGGTGGAGGCGCTGATCAGCACGTTGAACAAGCGCCTGTCCGATCTGTCCCAGGAGCGGGATAACCTCCTGATCCACTACACCCCGAAGCACGCGCTGGTTGAGGAACTCGACAGAAAGATCATGAACGTCAAGCAGGAGATGATCCGCGAGCTGGAGACGAAGCTAGCCACGTTCAACTCGCGGGAGAAGGCGATCCAGGAATCCATCGGGCGCTACAAGGAACGGTATCTGGGCCTGCCGCAGGCGGCGATCCAGCTCTCCCGGCTGGAGCGCGACGTGATGATCAATAGCAACCTGTACGCAGCGCTCAAGGCCAAGCACCAGGAATTCCTGATCCGCGGCGCCGAGCAAATCGAAGAGGTGACGATCATCGAGCCGGCGCTGGCTCCGACCCGGCCCACCAACGCTCCCAACCTGCCGCTGAACGCGTTCCTGGGGGTCCTGATGGGCACGATGGTCGGGCTCGTGGCTGCGTTTCTCAAGGAATCGTTCGATACGTCCATCGGGACCATCGAGGAGGTCGAGTCATATCTCAAGGTGCCGGTTCTGGGCGTCATTCCGCGTGTGGACCGGAAGGAGATCGAGCGGGAGATCCAGGCGCAGTTCAAGGAAAAGCTGGACAAGGACACCCTGGATCTTTACTGCCACCTGGTCGCCCTCTTCGATCCCCAGTCGCCCCTAGCCGAGGGCTACCGGTCGCTCCGCACGAACATCCAATTTGCCGGGGGCCTGCAGGGCAACCGGGTGCTGGCCTTCGTCAGCGCCGGGGCTCAAGAGGGCAAGACGACGAGCGCGGTGAACCTCGCGATCGCCCTCGCCCAGGACGGCAAGCGCGTGCTGCTGGTGGACGGGGACCTCCGGAAGCCCTCGGTCCATGAACGGCTAGGGCTCGAGCAATCTCCCGGGCTCAGTGATGTCCTTCTCGGCACGGTGCCCCCCTTGGAGGCGATCCGCACGGTGACGGATCTGATGCTGGGCAAACTGGGGGTGGACCAGGTGATCAACGCGCCCGGCATTGACAATCTCAATGTCCTGCCCTCGGGAAAGCGTCCGGACAATCCCTCCGAGTTCCTGAATTCCCCGCGCCTCGTCGAGCTGATTCAGATGGCCAGGCAGGAGTATGACATCACGATTTTCGACTGCCCGCCGATCCTGCCGGTCACGGACGGCGTGACGGTCGGCTCCAAGGTGGACGGCATCATCATGGTCTATCAGGTTGGGAAGGTCGGGCGCAACGCGCTGCGGCGCGCGAAGACCCTCCTGGAGAACGCCAAGGGGTTGCTGATCGGGATCGTGCTCAGCAACGTCAGCGCCGAGCTTACCCCCGACTACGAGATGTACCGCTACCACTACAAGTGAGAGCGACTAGCAAGCAGCGAACAGCACGCAGCTCTGAGCAAGGTGCTCGTTGCCGGGGCCATGGGCTGCTGGCTGTTCGCTCTTAGCGACTCGCTGCTGCTTCTATGGACACCATCCGCATCGGGCCCCTGGAAATGGTGCTCGTCCTGCTGCTGGCCATTGGACTCGGCATTGGGATCACCGTCGGCAAGTCAGCCCTGCTGGTCGGGACCGTCGCGGGCACCGCCCTCATGATCAGCGCCTTCCTCTCCCCGCCGCTCAGCCTGTACCTGCTTGTCTACTCGATGTTGCTCGGTCCTGAGTTCGTCTTCGGGGGCGAGTTCGAGGGGGCGACCGCCGGGGGCAAGGCGGTCAAGGTGGGGCATGGGATGACGCTCCGTCTGGATGACCTGCTGCTGGTCGTGGTCGGCCTGATCTGGCTCGTCAGGGCCGCCATCAAGAAGGACGAGCCTCCTTTCAAGTACACGCCGCTCAACGGCCCGATCTTTCTCTACGTCGCGGCCTGCGGCCTGGCGACCCTCATCGGCGTGCTGGTCGGGCGCGTCCGGCCGTTGCCGGGCTTTTTCTTCAACCTCAAGTACTTCGAGTACTTCTTTCTCTACTTCATGGTCATCAATATTGTCCGGACCAGGAAGATGGCCAGGGGGCTGATCACAGCCAGCCTGGTGACTTGCTTCATCGTGATCCTGGTCGCGATCGGCCAGATTCCCAGCGGCGAGCGCGCCTCCGCTCCCTTCGAGGGGGAGGAGGGAGAGCCCAACACGCTCGGCGGCTATCTGGTGTTCATGGGATGTATCGTCACGGGGTTGTTGCTGACGCCCGAATCCACGCCGAAGCGCTGGCCCTACATCACGACGTTAGTGCTGGGTGTGCTCGCGCTGCTGGCCACCCTGTCGCGCTCCTCGTTCCTGGCGGCGACCGTGGTGCTGCTTGTCGTGGCCCTGAAGACCAGTTACCGGAGGCCGCTGCTGTTTTCGCTGGTCCTCCTGGTGATAGTGGCCAGTCCCTGGTGGGTGCCCCAGGCGGTGAAGGAGCGGGTGTTCTTCACGTTCACGCAATCGCCGACGGAGGTGGGCCAGATCCGGGTCGGCGGGCTGCGGGTGGACACCTCCACCTCGGATCGCTTGCGCTCCTGGAAGGATGCTATCAACAGCCTGAAGGAGTCTCCGCTGTTCGGGGCCGGGGTCACGGGCGCCAAGCGGTTCATGGACGCCATGATCCCGCGCATCGTCATGGAAACCGGCCTGCTGGGGCTCGCGACATTTTTCCTGCTCCTGTGGGCGATCTTTCGCGTCGGGTGGCGAGGCTATGCCGAGGCGAAGGATGCCTACGAGCGGGGGATCGCTCTCGGCTTCCTCCTGGGCTTCCTGGCGCTGCTGATCCATTCGGTCGGCTCGAACACCTTCATTATTGTCCGGATCATGGAGCCGTTCTGGCTCTTTGCGGCATTGGTGGTCAAAATGCAGATGCTGCCGGTTGAGGAGCCGGAGGAGGAGGCGGAACGTGCCGAAGAGCCGGCGCCCGTGCCCGCGCTGCACGGGCTGAGACCCGGCCTCGGGATCAGTCGTGGACCCCACCGGATCTGACGTTCGTGACGCCTGCGCCCGACCGCTATCCCCCAAGCCTCTGCCCCGGACTCCGATGCCGCACCTGGTGACGGCCCGGTCTCTCCGCCAGTGGGTTGCAGCCCTGGTCGTGCTGAGCGGAGCGGCGAGCGGGGTGCTCCTGGCCTTCCACGGCGTGATCCTGCACGGGGACGACGTCCTGTATGCTCGACTGGCCTCTGATTGGCTGCGCGGACAGCCCTCGTTCGCCATCAACAACCATCCCTATCGGTTGGGCTTTCTGGCGCCGCTGGCCGGCCTGTACGCGGCGTTCGGGATCCACGATTGGACGACGGTCGCGTTCACGGTAGCGTGCAGTCTGGCAACGATTCTCTTCGCCGCCTCTGCGGCGAGCCGATTGTATGGCGGCGCGGCCTGGATCTGGGCGGCGCTCTTCTGCGGGTTCCACCCCATTCTCTATCGCTCCGGCTCGATCGGCATGCCGGATGTCCCCGCGGGCTTGCTCTACGGCGTCTTTGCGGTCGGCTGGATCCTGGTCGTCTCGGATCGGGCCAGCCGGAAGCGAGGCTGGGCGTGGATCTCCGGTCTGACCTGTGCTTGGGCGGTGGCGACCCGGGAGAGCACGGCGCCGATGATCCTGCTGACCCTGCTGGGATTCGCGGCGCTCGGCTGGCGCCACCGCACCTTGGCATCGTTTCCGTGGACGGCCTGGATCCTGGGCTGCCTCTCGCTCGCGCTCCCGTATCTCGGGTACCTCTGGTGGCAAACCGGTTCGCCGCTGTACATCCTCGAAGCCTCGCAAGGTGGGTACAATATTCCGGGAGCACCCTGGCTGCGATCGCTTGAGGGGAAAGACTTCGTGCTCCGGGTCTTGGGGCTCTCGATCGTCCGTGCCTCCCTGGAAGGCTATCTCTTCGCGACCCTGCCCGTCGTCGCTGCGGCTGCCCTGGACGGGAGTGCCAGCGGAGGCGACCGAGAGACCTGCCTCCGTCGTCATCTCGGCCTCGCCGTCGTATCGCCGCTCCTCATCCTGAGTCATTTCTCGACGACGATGAACCAGTGGGTGCCGGTCCATCTTGACCTGCGCTTCGGCAGTCCCGTGATCGTCCCGGCCGCGATGCTTGCCGCTGGTTTCTGCGCCCGGCCGCCCGACGCGAGGCTATCCCGTCGGGCACGGCTGGGAGCAGGGATGGCGGTGGCGGCGGCGATCGGGCTGCTGACCACCGGTGCAGCGCAACGCAACGCGTCGGTCATGGCGGGCGCCTCGGCGGCCCTGGTCACCGGTCTCGTGCTCTTGGCCTGGCCCGAACGGCGCCAGACGCTCTTGCCGGCCGTCCTGGTGCTGGCGCTGGTCGCCAACTGGGCCGGCTACCGGTCCTTCGACTATCCCGCGGAACGGGCGCGCAACGGGGCGCTTCGCGAGGAAGCCCTGTCGGTCCCGTGGCGTTCCGACCTGCCGATTCTGACCGATCCGCTGACCGCCCAGGTGTTGCCGTACCTGCACCGGTTCGAGGACGGTCCCCACGTTGCGATGTGGAAGGGCCCAGGGGAATTGGCGCGGCCCTTCTACTGGGCCCAGCCAGTCGAGCAGCCGTGGACGCACCGGCACATCCTGGTCTGGCGTCCCGCGGAGGCGAGAGAGCAAGCGTTGCGGTGGCGAAGCCACGTGCCGGCGTGGGTCGTTGACGAACTGGCGCGAGGCCAGCGCGTGCGCGCCTTTTCCGGCGAGCCGGGCGCCGGTGTGTACCTTATCGAGGGCTGTTGTGACGGCAGACCATGAGTCGCCCGGCTCCGCCCAGGCCAGCCGGTACGAGCAGGCCCGCTACAACCCGGCCATGCGGCGCATTTGGCCCTGGCCCATGGTCCTGCTCGAACGGGTCGCGGCCCGGATCGCCGCGCTGCCCGGACCGGTCTGGCTGGATGCGGCCTGCGGCGAGGGCCACCTGGGGACGGTGCTGGCGCGACGGAAGACGCTCGTGGGGCTGGATTGGGATGGGGCTCGGCTGAAGATGGCACCATCGCGCGGCTACCATCTCCTGGTGCGTGGGTCGGTCACGGCGATCCCCGTCGCCGATGGCACCCTGCACGGCATCGCCAGCGTCGAGACCCTGGAGCATGTCCCCGATCTCGACCGTGCGCTTCGCGAGTTCACCCGCTGCTTGCGCCGGGGGGGCCACCTCCTCCTCACGCTGCCCTCCGTCACGCTGCGGAGTTGGTGGCAGATGCGCCGGACGGGGCAGCCGGTCTATTGCGACGAGCACGAGCATGTGCGGGAACTCTCGGCGGTTCCGATTCGGGGATTCCCGCATCGGTTCGAGACGTGGGAACGTTTTGAAGCCCGGCTGGCGTCTCATGGCTTGACGATCGTCGAGACGGAAGGCGTCGGCTTCCTCCTGCCGATGTGGGAGGGCCCGCTCGCCTGGCTCGAACGGGCGATGAATCTCTTGTACCGGGAGTCCTGCAACCGGTGGCTGGGCAAACTGCCGGGCATCCGCCGGTTTCCCTACTACCGGCTGTATCTCCTACGGTCGGGTGGCGGGCCATGATGTCGCCGCTGCCTCGGCGCTGCCTGACGCTGCTGCTCTACGCCTATTGGTGGTGGCACGAGCCGCGCTTCGGATTCCTCCTGAATCGGCGCCGCACGACCTCTCATCTGACGCGCTTTTCCATGTATCGTCGGTTGCAAGAGGTCCTGAGCC
>CAZTUO010000112.1:0-9737 GCA_964616355.1 uncultured Nitrospira sp. | reverse complement strand
GGTCATCCAGAATTTCTCACGTGACACCTTGACACCCAACACAGTTGCTCCCTTCGTCAGTGACTTTGACCAGCCTGACGACCCGTTCCTGGTCATCTATTTCCAAGCTCACCCGATCGCCTTTCTTCAGGCCTGCCAGCAAGTCCGCGCGGGCCACCTGCAGCGTCCACACGTCACCGGTGACGGTGCGCACGGTGAGCTGGCGCCCCGCCTGATCCACATCCACGACCGTGCTCCCGGTAAAGGTGGTTTCCGCCACCGCAAGCGTCGGGCCAGCCGCCACAATGATGGCGTTGGACACCAACCACAGCGCCAGCACCAATCCGGCCAAACCCAACAACACGAGGATCACAGTCAGCCTGCTCATTTCCATGACAACCTCCCTCCCCTGGCGGTCCCTGGCTTCCCCCGACCCGCGTCGCCCGGGGGCCGCCGGGCAAAAGGCCCAGGCCGGTTCGTTTTGTCCTTATTTCACCTGGCTTTCCTTTTCCAGGATCAGCCGGTTCACCTTGTCGCGCAACTGCTCGTCCTGCTGGGCCGCCGCGTAGATCTTGTTGTACTCCTGAACCGTCAGGCCTTCCTCCACGACCGCCTCGTTCATCTTGGCATTGGCTTCGCGCTGGAGAGCCATGACTTCATCGGTGTTCTGCGCCATCCGGATCTTCGCGTCATAGACGTTGAAGATCCGGGACGCCTTGAGGAATGCCTTGGCGAAGGCCTGCAGGTGCTGGTCGGTGATATCGGCCCGCGAATGCAGCGCCGGTTGGCCCTTGGGTTGCGCCCCGACCACAGGGGCCGCGAGCACGAGGCACGCGATCAACGACAAGGCGAGCGCAGGAGCGGAATGGCTATAGGCTACTCTGGTCAGCATGCCACCCTCCTTCGGATATTGGTGTGCTTGGTTCGCGACTGGCTTGGCTCCAAGCCTAGGACGGCTTTCCGAATGCTGGTGCATCGCCCATGCCCAGCCCGACCCGCCCCCAAAAAGGTGTGGAGCCTGACGGGGCCAGCTCGGAACCCGTTATCAGTGACGTCCGAAGCGGCTGCCCCTCGGCGAAGGACCACAGCGGCCGGACCAAATGGCCTTGTGTTGGCGTGGCACATGTGCCATGTTGATCAGTGAAGTGGCACAGGCAGGCTGGCTCCTGACAGGCCGAGGAGTCAGTATGCTCACACGACTTGCGCCAGCAGTCTCTGCATCGCGTTGGTCGTGTATGTCGTGCTGCTGTTGCTCGGGATCTCCGCACTCGTCAGCTACGCGAGCCTGCGAACCCTGGAGGCCGAGGTCGAGCGCCAGCTCCAAGAAGACCTGTAGCTGCTCGCCTGGGCCCTCCACCTCCCCTTGAGCCGCGCGCTGGAGCGCCGTGACCTGGGCAGCCTCTCCCAGACGCTGGAGTCTGTCTTCAGCACGGGTCGGGTCTACGGCGCCTACGTCTATGACGGTGAGGGGCGCCAGGTCGCCGCCTACGGTCACGAGGATCGCTTCCCGCCGAGCGAGCACCTGGCCCAGGTCGCCGCGACCAGGCGTCCGCAGGGCGAGTACGGCCAGATGGCGGGACAGGACGTGTACTCCTATTTTGTGCCGCTCCCCGACTCCGTCGGCCGGATCAACGGGCTCTTGCAAGTGACGCGGCGCAAGAGCGACTTTGAGGGCACCATCCGCAAGCTCCGCCTCCAGGCGGCGGGGTGGCTGCTCTTCGCCGGCCTGGGCATGACCGCGCTCATCTTCTTCGGCCACTACGGCGCGGTCGGTCGGCACCTGAGCCGGCTCGCCAGCAGCATGGCGAGGGTCGAGCAGGGAGACCGGATCCATCGTGCCTCCACCGAGGGCCCGCAGGAAATTCGAACTCTGGCCATGGCCTTGAACACGATGCTCGACAGCATCACGCGGGCGAGCCGGGAGATCGAGCAGCGGCGCGCCGCCCAGGAAGCGCTCGAAGTCCGACTCAGAAAGACAGAGAAACTGGCCGCGATCGGCCAGTTGGCGGCCGGAGTGGCGCACGAACTCGGGGCTCCACTTTCGGTGATCGACGGGAAGGCGCAGCGTCTCTTGCGGGCGCTCGACGACCCAGGACAGGCTTCCGGGCACGACCCCGCAGCCCTCCAAGAGCGACTCGGCGGCCTGCTCCGGGAGATCCGGCATGAAGTCCGCCGCCTGGAACAGACGGTCCGGCAACTCCTGGAGTTCGGCCGGTGCAATCTCGGCCGCCGGCGGCGCGTGCCGGCGGACCACCTGGCGCAGTCCGCCGCCGCCAGCGTGAGCGAGGAAAGTCTCCTAGCAGGCGTGTCCGTCGAGGTATTCGGCCCCGTGCCAGCGCCCCAGTTGGTGAGCGACCCCTTGCGCGTGGAGCAGGCGCTGGTCAATCTCCTGCGGAACGCGATCCAGGCAACCCCCGGAGGACGAGTCCGCCTGACATGGCTCATCTCCGAGGACGAAGTCGGATTCGCAGTCGAAGACGACGGTCCCGGTATCCGCGAAGAGCTGCAGGCCAGGATCTTCGAACCGTTCTTCACCACCAAAGCTCCGGGCGAGGGCACGGGCCTCGGCCTGGCGGTCGTGCACGGGATCGTGGAGGAGCACGGAGGGCGCATCGAACTGGAAGCCAGTCCGCTGGGCGGAGCGCGGTTCCGGCTCCTCTTCCCGGGCGGCGGAGCGTGACGCGGACCAGAGGGTCTCATGGCTCATCAGGGTCGGCCCCCAACCGAGCGCGTCCTAATCGTGGAGGACGATCCTGGCTTGCGGCGGCTGCTGGCCGATGAAGTGCGCGACGGCGGTCTGGAGGTCGTAACGGCCACTTCGGCGGAAGAGGCCCTGCCGCTCCTGACCTCCTTCGAGCCAGACGTGGTCGTCAGCGACCTGCGCCTGCCCGGCGCCAGCGCCTTCGACCTGCTTCGGGCCGCTCGCACGCTCCACGTGCCGCCCGCCTTCCAGGTCATCAGCGCATTCGGGTCGGTGCCCCAGGCGGTCGAGGCCCTCAAGGCCGGTGCGGACGACTTTCTGACCAAGCCCCTGGATCTGGACCATTTCATGCTGAGCCTCACGCGGGCGCTGGAGGTGCGCCGGCTCCGGCAGGAGGTCCGCCGGTTCCGCGAATGGCTGGGGAGCGAGAGCGTCCACGGCATGATCGGCCAGAGCCGGTCGATGCGCGTCCTCTTCGACCAAATCCGCCAAGTGGCGGGCGCCGGCGGGCCGGTCCTGATCACCGGCGAGAGCGGAGTCGGAAAGGAGCTCGTGGCCCACGCCATCCACCGGGAAGGCCCACGGGCCACGGCGCCATTCCTGGCCGTGAACTGCGTGGCCATCCCCGAGCAGCTCATGGAGAGCGAGCTGTTCGGCCACGTGGCCGGCGTCTTTACGGGAGCGGCCCGGGCCCGCAAGGGGCTCTTCGCGGAGGCCGCACGCGGCACGGTGTTGCTCGACGAGATCGCCGAAATGCCGGTGACGCTCCAGGCGAAGCTGTTGCGGTTCCTGCAGGATGGCGAAGTGCGGCCGCTGGGGAGCAATCAGGCGCACCACGTGGACGTCCGCATTCTCGCCGCGACGAACCGCGACCTGAAGCACGAGGTCGAGATGGGGCGGTTCCGCGAGGATCTGTACTACCGGCTGGAGACGTTCACCCTGCGCGTGCCGGCGTTGCGCGAGCGCGGCGACGACCTTGACCTGCTGACGCGGCATTTCCTGACCCAGTTCAGCATGCAAATGGGCAAGACCATCGGCGGGCTCTCCCCCGACGCACTCCAGCGCTTGAAGGCCTACCCCTTCCCGGGCAACGTCCGGGAGCTGAAGAACGTGCTGGAGCGAGCCGTGACCTTCTGCCAGGGAACGCTGGTGTCGCTCGAGCATCTGCCCGGGCGGATCCGGGACATCCTCTCGGGGACGGAACCGAACCCGCAGGCCGGGGACGAGCTGCCCGAGGGGCTTCTGGTGGACCAGGCGGTGGCCACGCTCGCGGAAATCGAGCAGCGGTACATCCGGTACGTCCTGGAGAAGGTGAACGGCAACAAGCGCCGGGCGGCCGCCCTGCTGGGGATCGGCCGGCGCACCCTGTACCGCCGGCTGGGAGAGAGCGAGACCGCGGAGGAGTAAGCTGGCGGGTGCCGGCGATCTTGTAATTTCGGCCGGACCAGGTTAGGCTGAGATGCGGTCCGTCCTTGAGGCTCCGGAAGGTGCATCGTGTCGTCCGCCCGCGAGCTGGATAAGCTCCTGGCCGCCTACGTCGCCGACTTCGTCGCCCGCAACGCGGCCGCTCGCCTCCTCAAGGAGCGGCTAGACGACGCCGGCGTCGGGTTCCTGCCCGTCGCCGATCACCTGACCTTCCGCACCAACGACATTGACCGCCGGGCCGAGGAGTTCCTGCAGCTCGGCTACACGTTCGCCGAGACGCTCGAGTACGACGACTGGTTCGCCAAAGTCTATCGCAAGCCGGGCTACCCGGCCCTGTTCATTGACCAGGCCTATCCCGGCGAGCGCGGCCGGACGAGCATCATTCCGGCCTGGGTGGCCCGCTTCGGCGACTGGACGCTCCACCATGTCGCTGTGCGGGTCGAGGATATCGAGTGGGCCATGGCCCAGCTCGGCCGCGCTGGCGTCCGGTTCGCGGGGCAGATCGTAGGGGCGCGGGGCGGCCCGCTGCGCCAAATCTTCACCGCGCCCGAGGAGGTGGACGGGGCCCCCTTCTCCGTGCTCGAGCTGACGGAGCGGCACGAAGGCTACCTGGGCTTCTCACCGCCGCAGGCGGATGGCCTGATGAAGTCCACGGTGAAGCCCTCCGGAGCCTAAGCGCTCCCTCGGTTGTTCCGCGTCGCCAACTCTGCTAAGGTGGGGGGCCTATGGTCTGGGCCCCCAAAGATCCCTGGAGCCAGCCCGGCGATCCCCTGGAGGATCTGCTCAGCCGCGCCAAGGGCCAGCTCCGCCAGTGGCTCCCAGGCCGGGGGCTCCGGAGCCTGCTCCTGCTCCTGGCCGCGGTCATCCTCGTGTGGCAGGGCACGTTCATCGTCGCCCCGGACGAGGAGGGCGTGGTCAAGCGGTTCGGGGACGTGACGCGCGTCGTCGGCCCCGGCCCCCACCTCAAGATCCCCTTCATCGAGACCGTACTCCAACCCAAGGTCGCCAAGTTGCATCGGATCGAGGTGGGCTTTCGCACCGACCGGCAGGGCCGCCCGCAGATGCTCCCGCGCGAAGCGCAGATGCTCACTGGGGACGAGAACATCGTTGCCGTCCAGTTCATCGTCCAGTACAAGATCAAGAGCGCGCGCGAGTACCTTTTCCACGTAGCCGAGATCGAGGAGACCATCGAGAAGGCCGCCGAGGCTGCCATCCGCGAGGTGGTCGGACGGAGCAAGATCGACGAGGTGCTGACCACAGGCAAGGCGCAGATCCAGGACGACACGCACCAGCTTCTCCAGGGCATCCTGGACCAGTACACGGCCGGGGTGCAGGTCGCCGCGGTGCAGCTCCAGGACGTGAACCCGCCGGAGGCGGTCGCCGCCGCGTTCAAAGACGTCGCCAGCGCCAAGGAAGACCGGGAGAAAATGATCAACCAAGCCCAGAGCTACCGGAACGACATTATCCCCAAGGCCAAGGGCGAGGCCGCCGAGCTGGTCAACCAGGCCAAGGGGTACGCCCAGGCCCGGGTCACCCGGGCCGAGGGCGAAGCGAACCGCTTCCTGAAGGCGCTCAAGGAATACAACCAGGCGAAGGACGTCATTAGCAAGCGCATCTACATCGAGACCCTGGAGGAGATCTTCCCGCACGTCGAGAAGATCATCATTGACGGGAAGGCCGCGGACCGGCTGCTCCCCTACCTGCCGCTCGAGCGGCTCAAGAAGGGCGCGGCTCCCCAGGCCGGGACTGAGAAAGGCCCCACCCCATGAGGACTCAGAACCTGCTCCTCGGCCTCCTCGCGGCGGTCGTGCTCCTGTTCGTGCTCGGCGCCTCGCCCTTCTTCATCGTGGACATCACCGAGACGGCGATCGTCGTCCAGCTCGGCCTGCCGGTCCGGAACCTCACCGAGCCGGGGCTCTACCTGAAGATTCCCTTCATCCAGCAGGTCACGTACTTCGACAAGCGCCTCCTGGATTACGACTCCGAGGCGCAGGAGGTGATCACCCAGGACAAGAAGACGATCCTCATCGACAATTACGCCAAGTGGCGCATCACGGACCCGCTGAAGGTCTACCAGGCCTTCCAGACCCAGCGCGGCGCCCTCCAGCGGCTCCACGACATCATCTATTCGGAGCTGCGGGTCGAGCTAGGGCGACACGACCTGTCCGAGATCGTGTCGAAGACCCGCGCGCAGATCATGCAGGTCGTCACCCAGCGCGCGAAGGAGAAGGCCGCGGCCTACGGGCTCGAAGTCCAGGACGTGCGGATCAAGCGGGCCGACCTGCCCGAGCAGAACGAGAAGGCGGTGTTCGCCCGCATGCAGGCGGAGCGGGAACGGCAGGCCAAGCAGTACCGGGCCGAGGGCGCCGAGGAGGCACAGAAAATCCGTTCGGAGGCCGACAAGGACCGGGAAATCATCCTGGCCGAAGCCTACAAGGCGGCCCAGGAGCTGCGCGGCGAAGGGGACGCGAAGGCCTTCCGCATCTTCGCCTCCGCCTACAAGCAGGACCCGAAGTTCTTCGAGTTCACCCGCTCGATGGAAGCTTACAAGAAGGCCTTCAACGGGAGCGCGACCGTGGTCATGAGCCCGGATTCGGAGTTCTTCAAGTACCTCAAGCAGCGCTGACGCTGTGAGGCGTGACCGGTGACGCGTGCCGGGCGAAGAATCCGCCTCATCCGTCCACGTCCATGCTCCTTGTCGCCCGTCCCTCCTCGCGCTTCACGATAATCCGACGATCTCCCCAGTCTCCGGGTCCAGATCAAGCCGCTCGCCAGCCGGGCGCTTGGGCAGCCCCGGCATCAACTGAATCCCGGAGCAGACCGCGGTGAGGAAGCCCGCGCCCGCCAGAATCCGCAGCTCGCGGATCGGCAGGGTGAAGCCCGACGGCCGCCCCTTCAGCGCCGGATCGTGGGACAGGGAGAGCGGGGTCTTGGCCATGCAGACGGGAAGCTGCCCGAAGCCCAGCCGCTCCGCCTCCGCGATCTGAGCGGCGGCCGGTGCCTCGTACGCCACACCAGCCGCGCCGTAGAGGCGCCTCGCGATCGTCTCGATCTTCTTCGTAATGGGATCTGTCTCGGCGTAGAGTGGAGCATAGGCCGACGGGCGCGCGCAGGCCGCAATCACCGCGCGGGCGAGTTCCTCCGCGCCCTTGCCGCCCTCGGCCCAATGTCGCGAGACGGCAGCAGTGGCACCGGCGGCGACGGCTCGGGCTGCGACGTAGTCCAGCTCCTCCGGCGGATCGTCCTGAAAGGCGTTGATCGCCACGACCGCCGGGACGCCGAAGGCGCGCACGTTGGCGAGGTGCTGCTCCAGGTTGGCGCAGCCCCGGACCAAGGCCTCCCGGTTCGGCCCGGTGAGGCCCGCGGGCAAGGGCTGCCCGACCCTAACCGTGCCTCCGCCGCCGTGCAGCTTGAGCGCGCGCAGCGTGGCCACGACGACCGCGCCCGCCGGCCGGAACCCCGAAACCCGGCACTTGATGTGGAAGAACTTCTCCGCGCCCAACTCGCTGCCGAACCCCGCCTCGGTGACGACGTAGTCGGCCGCGCGCAGCGCGATGGCGTCCGCCAGGATCGAGCAGTTGCCGTGGGCAATGTTCCCGAACGGACCGGCGTGGACGAAAGCAGGCGTCCCTTCCAGCGTCTGGACGAGGTTCGGGCGCAGCGCTTCCTTGAGGAGCACGGCCATCGCGCCTGCGCACTTGAGGTCCTCTGCCGTGACGGGCTGGCCAGCCCGAGTCACCCCCACCAGGATGCGTCCCAGCCGGCGGCGCAGGTCCTCGGGTCCGGTCGCCAGCGCCAGCACGGCCATGACCTCGGAGGCTTCGGTGATGACGAACGAGGCGTCGCGGCCGGTCGAGCCGTCGACCCCCGCGAGGCGGACCTGCCGCAGCGCCCGGTCGCTGATCCCCATGGCCCGCGGCCAGGCGATCCGGGCAGGATCGAGGTCCAGCTCGTTGCCGTGCGCGAGGTGGTTGTCCAGGAATGCGGCGAGCAGGTTGTGGGCGGCGCCCACGGCGTGTGCGTCGCCGGTAAGGTGCAGGTTGATCTCGTCCATCGGGATCACCTGAGCGCGGCCGCCACCAGTGCCGCCGCCCTTGACCCCGAACACTGGCCCGAGGGACGGCTGGCGCAAGGTGACGACCGCCCGGTGGCCCAACCGCCAGAGGGCCATGGCCAAGCCGATCGCGGTGGTCGTCTTGCCCTCGCCCAGCGGCGTCGGATTGATCGCGGTCACGAGCACGTACCGGCCGAGCGGCCGGTCGGCCAGCCGCTCCAGGACGCTCAAGGCCACCTTGGCCTTGAAGGGTCCGTAGGGGATCAGCTCCTGCGGCTGGAATCCGAGGTCCTGTCCGACGTCAAGGATCGGGCGCGGGGTTGCGGAGCGGGCGATGTCCAGATCGGTCATGCCGGGACTTTCCTGGACTCTGCCGTCAGAGGCGAGAGGGAGGCGCGGCGAGGCATGGCCGCAGGGGAGCCTAATCCAACCTAATCCAAAATGTACCGCTGGGGATTGACCGGACGGCCGTTGACCTTGACCATGTAGTGCAGGTGGGGCCCGGTCGAGAGCCCGGTGCTGCCGACGAGCCCAATCCGGTCGCCACGCTTGACCTTCTGGCCTTGCTTGACCAGGATCTTGGCCAGGTGCCCGTACTGGGTCTGAATCCCGTAGCCGTGGTCAATGTTGATCACGTAGCCCATCCTGAGATCGAACCCGGCCGCGGTCACCTGGCCGGCCGCGGGCGCCAGCACATCGGCGTTCGGGGGGGCCCCGATGTCCAGCCCGTCGTGCATCGCCGGCCGGCCCGTAAAGGGGGACACCCTGGGGCCGAACCCGGAGGTAATCCAGCCCTTGACTGGCCAGATGGATGGCGTCGAGGCCCACTGGGTCCAACGCTCCTTCGCGACCGCGCTCAGCTCCTCGAGGCTCCGCTCCTGAAACACCACTTCTTGCTGCAGCCATGCGATCTCCTGCTGGACTTGCAGAGCCACAGTCCCGTGCGAGGTCTCCTTCGCGCGATCGGCGGCCGCCTGGGCGGCTGCAGGCATGTCCTCGGAGACCTCCGGAGCCAGGAACCCGGCCTGGCCTTCGGGGAGCGGCGTCTCCTCCGGACTGATCGGCGTCTCGCTGCCACCCTGGCCGTTCAGGTAGTCCTCCGGCTTGAGCGAATCCAGCCCGAGCATCACCCGCAAGCGCTGGTTGACCTCCTTCATCGCCAGAAACCGGCGCTTCAGATCCTCGACCGCACTGGAAAAGGCGTTGGTCTGCTCCCGGGCGGTCATCAACTCGGCCCGGATCTCCTGCAACTCCCAGACTTGGCCGGTTTTGATAACGTATTGAGACAGCAAGAGGACTTCACCGAGCGCGAGGACAAGACCGAGGATCGCGAGGCGGCGGACCAGTCGCTTAGGGAGGCTGAACCGAAGCGGGGTCGCGGTCGGCCCTCTGAAGATCACGATTGTGTAGGCATCATCAGGTCGGTTCATGGAGAATACTCCGGGGCTCATCCAGGCTTTTCCGCCTCCCATCCCCAACAGGGTCCCCAGTCTAATGAAAACCCGTTTCGCCGGTCAAGAAATTATTGAGTTTTAACTAATACAGTGACATCTTCGAATGGTAAGCGTGTTTGTGCCC
>CAZTUO010000111.1:9083-9753 GCA_964616355.1 uncultured Nitrospira sp. | reverse complement strand
GCTCGAGAACATTAAGCTCACAGATCTGGGCCGCGCCAAGCGCGTGACGATCGACAAGGACAACACCACGATCGTCGAGGGATACGGCGATCCGAAGAAGATCGAGGGTCGCGTCAAGCAGATCAAGGCCCAGATCGAGGAGACCACGTCCGACTACGATCGAGAGAAGCTCCAGGAGCGGCTGGCCAAGATCGTCGGCGGGGTGGCGGTCATCAACGTGGGCGCCGCGACCGAGACCGAGATGAAGGAGAAGAAGGCGCGGGTCGAGGACGCTCTGCACGCCACGAAAGCGGCGGTCGAGGAGGGCATCGTGCCCGGCGGCGGCGTGGCGCTGCTGCGCTGCGTCGGGGCCCTGGACTCACTGAAGCTGCCGCCCGAGCAGCAGGTGGGCGTGAACATTGTCAGGCGTGCCCTCGAGGAGCCGATCCGCCAGATCGCCGAGAACGCCGGCGTGGAGGGCTCGGTCGTGGTGGACAAGGTGCGCCAGAACCCGAAGGTCTCCTTCGGGTTCGACGCGGCGACGGAACAGTACGTGGACTTGCTGGAGGCGGGCATCATTGACCCGACCAAGGTCACCCGGTGCGCGCTCCAGAACGCGGCCAGCGTCGCCGGCCTCATGCTCACGACGGAGGTGATGATCACCGAGCTGCCGGAGGAGAAGAAGGAGCCG
>CAZTUO010000111.1:0-9057 GCA_964616355.1 uncultured Nitrospira sp. | reverse complement strand
CCACAGCCACATGCACGACATGTACTGAGCCGGAGAAGAGCGACCAGCGGATAGCCAATTAGCCCGGAGCGGAAAGAAGGGGCCGGGTGGCGCTAGCCATCCGGCCCTTCTTGTGTGATCAAGTGGGTCATCGCCGGCGGAGCTGCGCGGCTTTGGCGAGCGCAGCCTTCAGCAGCGGGCACCGGCCCGGGGCATAGAACAGGCTGCGGAACGCCCGGTGAACCCACGCGGTGTGCCGGCGGTAATCCGCCATCAAGCGGGCCGCCGCCCGCTGCCGGTTTCGGGCCGGATACCCCAGACGCACGGCGCAGGCGGCCAATTCGTCGGCCGACTCGGGGAGCGAGTGCGTCTGCAGGTCGTGCACCATCTGCAACTTGTGCTCGACGTCCCGGAGAAACAGGTAGGCCCGCTCCAGGCGCGCGTGGGCGGCAGGCGACAGCAACCCGAGCCGGGCGAAGCGGGCCAGCGCCCAGAGCGTGTTACGGCTCCGGATGCCGGGCAGCTCGCCGCCGCAGAGCACCTGGACGGTCTGCACGAGGAACTCGATCTCGCGGATCCCGCCGGTCCCCAGCTTGACGTTCCGGCCGTCCTGGCCCCGGCTGAGCATCTTGTCGTGGATCATTTCCTTGAGAGCCCTGACCTGCTCCAGGACCTCCTGTCTGACCGACGCACCGGGCCCGCCTGCGCCTCTCCCAAAGACGAAGGCACACCCCTGCCGGAGGAACGCGCGCCCGACGGCAGGATCGCCAGCAACCGGCCAGGCCTTGAGAAGGGCCAGCCGCTCCCAGACCTGGCCACGCGTGCGGTAGTACTGCTCGTAGGAGGCCAACGGTCGTGCCAGCCGCCCGACCGATCCTTCCGCCCGGAGCCGCAGGTCCACGCGGAAGACATAGCCCTCCTGCGTGACCTCGCCGAGCGCCCGCGTCAGCTCGCGGCCGAGGTATTCGAAGTATTCCTCGTTGGAGATGGCTGAGGACGCCTTCGAGGTTGGATAGGTCCGGCCGTCATCCGAGGCGTACACGTAGATCAGATCCACGTCCGAGCTGTAGTTCAGCTCGCCCCCGCCCAGCTTGCCCATGGCGATGACCGCAAAGCCGGTCTGGATCAGCCGGCCGAACCGATCGCGATGCATCGGCATGCCGTAGCGGCGGCGCAGCTCCGCGTCCACGCACTGGTAGGCGGCCTCAATGAGCACCTGGGCGAGATCCGAGAGAGCCGCGGTGGTCTCTCTGACCCCGGCGAGGCGCAAGAGGTCGCGGACGGCGATGCGGAGCATCTCGCGTCGCTTGTAGCGCCGCAGCGCCTCCAGCTTGAGATCCAGCGCCTGGACGTTGGCGAGCTGCGCCCCCAGCGCCCGCGCCATCTCCGCGCGCGAGGGCCGCCTCGTCAGCACCGGCTCTTCGGCGAGCCAATAGATCAGGTAGGGATCGCGGATCAGCGTCTGTGCCAGGGCAGGGCTGTTCCCCAGGATCGTGCACAGCAGATGCAGCAGGCGCGGAGTTTCGCGGAGATAGTCGAAGAGCTGGCTGCGATTGACGCCAGCCTGCAGCAATCGCTCCCAGTAGTCGAGCGCCTGGTCTGGATCGGCGGTGTCCGCGACCGCCCCGAGGAGATCCGCGAGAATGCGGGCGAGGCGCTCCCGCGAGTGGGGCTCCCCCGCCATCGCCTGGAGGTTGGCGTCGGCTCGCTTCAGGTCGGAGAACCCGTAGGGCTCGAGCAGCCGGGCGGCCGCCGCCGGGGTCAGGCCTGGCGCGAGCAGCAACTGAGCTGGATCAGAAGCCTGATCGCCGCGAGGCCGGGCACGACCGGGTGCGCTTCCATGGCGGCCTGGAGTCCTCTGCGGCATGGCACGGCATTATACTGGCCACGCCCCGATACAGACAATGCGGGCCTGTTCCGCTATACTCCGACTGACCGGTGCCTCTCATGACCGTGCAGGGCCAGATCGAGACCCTCCGTCCCCTCTGCCGCGAGATTCCTGACGACCTGCTCCAGGACTTCGTCTCGCGGATGGACGACGACTATTTCGCCCAGTTCGCACCGGAGGAGATCGCCCGTCATCTCACCCTCGTCGCCCGGCTGGAGGTGGACCGGCCCTGCCAGGTGGACATCACGGAGAGACCTGACGGCCTGTTCGACGTGGTCGTGGTGGCGTTCGATTACTTTTCCGAGTTCGCGACGATCTGCGGGGTCCTCTCGGCGCATGGACTCGACATCCGGGAAGGCAGCATCCACACGTTGGGTGAGGCGGACCCGGCCGCCCCGCCGCCGCGCGGCCCGACGGCCCGGTCCATCCGGACCGCGGGCCGCGCGAGGCTGACACGCAAGAAAATCGTGGACGTCTTCCGAGTCCAACCTCTGCCGGGCAGCCCCTTCGGCCCGGCCGAGCGCCGGAACCTCGCCGAGGAGCTCGAGGCGGTCATCCGCCTGCTGGACGAGCAGCGCTTCCGGGAGGCCCGAGGCCGGGTGAACCGTCGGCTCGTCGAGACGTTAGGGCAGGCCCGCGCCGCGTTTACCGGGCTGCTGCATCCGGTTCATCTGCGCTTCGACAACGACCTCTCGCCGACCGACACGGTGGTGGACATTCGCTCCACGGACACCCCGATGTTTCTCTACGCGTTCGCCAACGCGCTGGCCATGCGCGGCATCTACATCCGCAAGGCCCGGTTCGAGAACGCGGGCCCCGAGGTTCGCGACCGCTTTTACGTGCGAGGCCGGCACGGCCGGAAGCTCGACGCCCCGGCCGAGCAGCAGATGCTCCGGGTGACCGCCGCGCTCATCAAGCAGTTCACCCACTCTCTGACCTGGGCGCCCGACCCGGCCCAAGCACTCGAATCCTTCGACGGGCTCCTCGACCAGATCCTCGAGGGACGCGGCCGCGCGCCGGGCCGCGCGCTGCGGTTCCTCACGGACCCGAAGAGCCAGCCGCTGCTCGCCCGGCTGCTCGGCACGAGCGAGTTTCTCTGGGAGGACTTCCTCCGGCGGCAGCACGAGAACCTTCTCCCAGTTCTGGAGAACTACCAACGCCTGCCCCTCGTCCGCCCGCGGGCCGTGCTCGCCCGCGAGCTGCGACGACGGCTGGCGTCCGCGCGGGGCGAGGCGCAACGCCGGCAGGTCTTGAACCAGTACAAGGACCGGGAGCTGTTCCGGATTGACATGAAGCACCTGCTGGATCCCGCCACGACGCTCCCGGACTTCTCGCGGGCGCTGACGGAGCTTGCCGAAGCCGTCGTGGCCCAGGCCTGCCAGGATTGCGGGGCGCGACTCGCTCGCACGCACGGGACGCCGCGGCTGGCCGATCGGCGCCCCTGCGGCTTCGCCCTGTTCGGCCTTGGCAAGTTCGGCGGGCGGGAGCTGGGGTACGCCTCCGATATCGAGGTGCTGTTCGTCTACGAGGGACCGGGCCGCACCTCGGGGCGCCGCGCCCTGGACAACGGCGAATATTTCGAGCACCTGGCCCAAGAGTTCCTGCAATGGATCGAGGCCAGACAGGAGGGCATCTTCCACGTGGATGTCCGCCTCCGCCCGCACGGCGGCAAGGGCCTGCTGGCCAACCGGGTGGACGAGCTGCGGTCCTACTACAGCCCGTCCGGGCTCAGCGCCCCGTTCGAGCGTCAGGCGCTGATCAAGCTGCGGTTCGTGGCCGGCGACCGCGCCCTGGGCCGGCAGGTGGAGGCCCTGCGCGACGCCTTCGTCTACAGCGGCGAGCCCTGGGACCTGCCCGCCGCCCTGGCCCTCCGCCGCCAGCAGATCAAGGAGCTGGTCGAGCCCGGGCACGTCAACGTCAAGTACAGCCCCGGCGGGCTGATTGATATCGAGTACCTGGTCCAGTATCTCCAGATCATGCACGGACACCGGCTCCCAGCCGTCCGGACCCCCAACACCCTCGACGCGCTCCGCGCGCTGACCGAGACCGGCGTGCTGGCCCCGGACGTGACCGCCGCGCTCGGCGAGGCCTATCTGTTTCTGCGGGGTCTGATTGACGCCCTCCGCATCGTCCGCGGCAACGCCAAGGATCTCGTCCTCCCCGCTCCCGAGTCCGACGCGTTTATTTTCCTCGCGCGCCGCCTCGGCTATGCGGCGAGCCGCTGGGAAGAGGGCGCGGCCCGCCTCGCTGCCGACATCGCCCGCCACATGGAGCGCACGCGGGCGCTCTTCGCCACCCGTTTCGGGGCACCCTGACGGCGAGCACGATCCGATTCTCCCGACGGCCGACGACGCGCGCGGCTACCGTCGGGGCGAAGACGGAGGCAGGGACGCGATCATCCCTTGCTCCAGGGCGAGCGCCACGGCGTGCGCGCGCGAGAGGGCTTGGAGCTTCATGAGGATATTGCCGACATGGAACCGGACCGTCCGTTCGCTGATGCCAAGAATCCGGCCGATCTCCCAGTTCGTCTTGCCCTCCTTCATCCATTCCAGCACTTCCCGCTCACGCTTCGTAAGGGCCGGAGCCTGGTGCACCGACGGCACCGAGGACTGAGGAGGGCCGGCACGCACAGCCCCATCTGGGCTGTCCTCACTGCTGCCGCTCCCCGCCGACAGCCTCCGAGACAAGTCCACGTGTCCCGCCATGGTGCCCTGCTGTGGTTGCCCCCAGACCAGACCGGATATCGGGTCAGCCCAGTGATAGGCTAGCCCGCTTGTCGCGTCCTGCCCCGCCCGTCCCTTCACCGCGAAGCCGCTGGACGGGGCCTTTACTTTGGCACCGGGTACGTAGGCGTACAATCCCCCCTTTCGGCTAAACAAGAGGCTGGTCTTGCGGCGCGTCGAGACCCGACCGCCCTGCGGCTGCAAACCGGCCGTTCTAGACGCGGTGCGGCCTCGGGCAGGACCCTGCCCGACGAGACCGTCGCTCAAACGATGACAGGATGTGGGCCAGGCCCTGGGCCTATGCAGGCAGTTGCCCAGACCTGCTTGGGCGAGGCTGGAGACTGTGGGAAGCCCTCGCGCGCCTGCCTCCGCGCGCTACGACGGGTCTCCGCGTTTCCCCTGCATCTCCTTTTCGTAGAACTCGATCATCTGGGCGATTTCCTCCTTGCTCATGCCGTGCTTCACCCACTCGTGGCCTTCCTTGGAGAGCAGCTCGTCCGCCACCTCCGGCGAAAGCTCCCGCACCAGCGGCAGGAACTTGGTGTAGAAGCTCTTGGCCACTTCGTAGAAGCCCTGCCAGTGGACAAAGTCGGCTGCCACCTTGGAGAGCCCGTGCCGCGCACGCCGTCCCTCGTGGTGCCAGAGCTCGTAGAACACCCACTCGATCTTTTCGTCGTACGGGGTCGGCGTGATCTTCTTCATCGCAAGCAGTTTGTCCATCGCCGCCTTCGCCGGCTTGCCAAATTTTTCGTTGTACAGCGTGATCCCCTGGTCCATTTGCGTGAAGAATCGCTCCACAATCTGGTCGCTGTGGCAGGCCGAGCAGACCTGCCGCATGGCTTTCCGGCGAGTCTCGTAGTTCTCCAGCCGCGTCGAGATGACCGGGCGCAGCGTCCACGTGATCCGGTCCCCCACGTCGTGGGTCACCTCCTGGGTATCGGTGGCGCTCATGTGGCAGGTGGCGCAGGTCGGATACAGATAGTCCCGGCCAGGGTGCCACTTCTCCGCGGGCTGGGCGAGCTTCATCTTCTCCCGGTTCGCGCTGAACATGACCCCATGCTTGCTCTCGTAATAGGCTTCGATCTGTGGATGGTCCGGCCCCATGTGGCAGCGCCCGCAATTCTCCGGCTGGCGCGCCTGGGCGATGGAGAAGCTGTGCCGCGCGTGACAGGCGGCGCAGGTGCCTTTCGAGCCGTCGGGATTCACCCGCCCGATCCCGGAGTTGGGCCAGGTGGCCGGATGGAGCTTGCCGTTCTCCATCACCTTGATCACACTCCCATGGCAGCCGGCGCAGCCGGTCGTGACGATCTCCGGTCCTTCGACGACGTTGCCCAGGAAGTTGTCGAGCGAGCCCGTAAACTGCGCGCCCTTGGCATGATGAGACCGGAGAAACTCCTTGGCCTCCCGGTCATGACATTGCATACAGTCCTTCGGCGTGACGAGCGTGGAGACCAGCCACCCGTAGTGCTCGTACGCGTCCGGATCGCCCTTCTCAGCCCGGTGGCACTCGATGCAGCCGATGCCCTTCGGAGCATGGCGGCTGTATTTCCAGTCGTTGATGCCGCCGACCGACACGTCCTTGGCCGTGTGACAGTCGATGCACTTCTTGTTGTCGGCCGAGATGATTGGCCGCAGGCCTCCCTCGCGCCGCTCTTCGACCTGGATGTAGCCGACCCCCGTGAGCGCGAGGAACAGCACCAGACAGAGCCCGCCGATCACGTAGCGGGTGAAGTTGAGCTTGCTCTCCGTGTCGGCGACGGGCGCGGCCGGCTCACCATCCACCGGGTCATGCTCGTGCGGGTCCATCGCGTCCTCCAGTTGTTACATCCGCTGGTCGAGAATGATCAGCGCCGCGACGGTGAGTACGGCCACCGTCGCGACCAGGGTATTGATCGCCGTCATAGGCCAGCCCCGCTCCGAAAGGAACCGGTCCACGAAGGGATAGGCGAGCAACAACCCGGCCATGCCCACGAGGCTCCACAACGCCCCTGGCGCGGGCAAGAGCGTAATCCACATGTACGGCGCCGAGAAATACCAGGGCGGCGACACGTCGGAGGCCACCTCCTGGGTGTTCGCGGGCGGCCCCAGCGTCGGCGGGAAGATCATCACCAGATCCACGATCAGGACCAGCAGCCCGATGGCGATCGCCCCCATCAGGAGCGTGTGCTCGGGATAGAAGGAATGATACCGGCGGCTTCCCTTCACCGGCGCGAACCCCAGAATCCGGACCGCGAGCACGTGGCCGAGCACCAAGCCCCCCAGCAGGGCCGGGAGCAGCTTGGTATGGAGATCGTAGAGCCGCAGGAGCGTCCCGCCCGACACCTCCTCGCCCCCGCGCAACAGGTGCATCAGCGGCGTGCCCACCACGGGGAGCGTGCCGATCATACTGGTCACCACCGTCATCCCCCAATAGGACACGTTGTCATAGACCAGCGAATACCCCGTGAAACCCATCGCAAACGTGAGGAACAGCACCACCGAGCCGGTGAACCACTTCAGCTCGCCCGGAGTCTGGTAGGCGCGCGTGACGAACACCCGGATCACATGAAACAGGAGAAACAGGATCATGAGGTCCACGGACAGCTTGTGCATACCGCGGATGAACCAGCCGAGGTACACTTCGTCCGTGATCTGAGCCACGCTGTCGTAGGCCTTGTCCGGCGCGGGCACGTAGTAGAACGTCAACATCAACCCGGTCACGACCAGGAGGCCGAACAGCATGAGCGGGATCGCCCCGAGCGTATAGGGCCACCAGTCGAGGTGCTCGGGCAGGTCCTTCTGGATATAGTCCACCCAGGTCTTCGACGCCGAGGCGTCGCTGGAGGCCGCGTGGCCCCCCGAGGTCACCCGAGTGTCCGATGCCGCCGAACCCATTCTGTCGTCTCCAGACGTGTGCGAGGCTCCGCTACGCGCTCTGCACGTTCACGTAGAGCTGCTCGCCGCGCTTGACGACCTCGAAGCGGTCCAGCGGCCGCGGCGGCGGCCCCGCGATGTTCTTGCCGGTCTTGTCGAACACCCCCCGATGGCAGGGACAGACGAACTGCTCCCGCTCCCGGTTCCAGGACACCAGGCATCCCAGGTCCGTGCAGCGTCTCGAAAAGGCGACCACGCCCTCGTCCGTTCTCAGCACCATGACCTTCTGGCCGCCGAGATCCATCGGCACCGCCTCGTTCATCGGGACCTGGGACTCGGTGCCGATGAGCACGGTCGTGTATCGCCGAGCCCTCGGGGCGGGGACGATGAACTGAAGGAAGCGGAGGGCGAGCGTGCCCACCCCGAACAGCAGGCCAAAGGCCATCACTGCCTGGCTGAGAAACCGTCGGCGCCCGATGTCGTCATGGATGACCGCCATCACCACCCCCGTGACGGGTGATGGGTGACAGGTGACCGGTACCAACCACCTGCTTCGTCACCCCGCACGCGTCACCAGAACCCATTGCTCCCAGGAATGCAATGGGTGCCCTGTCACGTTCACGAATACCCCTTCTCGCCATGCTGCGCGAGGTCCAACCCCATCAGCTCGGCTTCGTCGTCCACGCGCGGCGGGACCACGATCCGGCAGAGCAGGAAGAGCAGCCCCGTCATGAGCCCGGCATAGGCCCAGACCGCCAGCGTCGCAACGAGCTGCGCGAAGAACTGATAGGGGTAGCCGAAGAACAGCCCATCATTGCCGTCCGGATTCACCGCGGCCGAGGCGAACAGCCCGGTCGCGATCATACCCCAGGTGCCTCCCACCCCGTGCACGCCGAAGACGTCCAGAGCATCGTCATAGCCGAGGATGGGCTTGAGGAAGTTCACCGCCATGTAGCACAGGCCGCCCGCGCCGACCCCGATCACGAGGGCCGAAAAATGCCCCACGTAGCCGGCAGCCGGCGCGATCGCGACCAGCCCGGCCACCGCCCCGCTCACCGTGCCCAGCGCCGTGGGCTTGTCCCGCTGCAGCCACTCGGCCACTGTCCAGGCCAGCGCGGACCCGGCCGCCGCCGCCTGGATGGCCACAAAGGCGCGGGTCGCGGTCGTCACAGCCACCGCTTCCGGCGACGTGCCCGTCCCGCTCGAGAAGCCATACCAGCCGACCCACATGAAGCAGGCACCGCAGAGGGACAACGGGAGGTTGTTCGGCATCATTTCCGTCCGCCCGTAGCCGCGGCGGGGGCCGGTGAGAAACGCCGCCACCAAGGCGGTCACGCCGGCTGCGATATGGATGACGGCGCCGCCCGCGAAATCCAGGCTGCCCAGGCCAGCCAGCCATCCGCCTCCCCAGAGCCACTGGGCCACGGGCCCATAGACCAGGGCCAGCCAGGCGACGCCGAAGAGGAGAAAGAACGAGAATCGAATCCGCTCGACCACGGCGCCGGACACCAGCGCGAGCGCCAGCGCGCCGGCCAGCACCTTGTAGAGGCCAGGTAGCGACAGCCACGCACCTACCGCAGAGCCGCCGCCCGCCCGCCCCGGCCCGAAGGAGGC
>CAZTUO010000110.1:0-9759 GCA_964616355.1 uncultured Nitrospira sp. | reverse complement strand
GGGCCGCCGCGGCGGCACCATTCGCCGGCTCGGCGACAAACGGTATCTGCTCACCTGGCATCTGGGACGGGGCAAGCCCAATATCCGTCGGGTCATCCGCGGCCCGCGGGCCCATGCCGAACGGGTTCTCGATGCGCTCCGGGCGCGTGTGCTTGCGCAGGAATTCGGTTGGACCTCGAGTACGGCGACGCCCGTGTCCGTGCTCACCGCCCTCGTGGTCACCGACTATCGGAACAACAACTACAAGTCGCTGCCGAGCGCCCTGCAGCTGGAACGGTTTTGGAATCAGCTCGTCGGCACCCGGTCTGCTGACTCCATCACCGGCGAGCACCTGCGGCAGTGGGCGACGGCCTGGCGCGCGGCGGGCCTGAGCCCCGCCCGTGTCAATCGCCGCATGGCCTTTTTGCTGCGCGGTTATCGGCTGGGGTTGCAGGCGCAGCCCCCGCTGGTCACCCGCCTGCCGGCCTGGACCAAGCTGCAGGAAGCGCCGCCGCGCAGCGGCTTCGTCACGTGGGATGACTTCGTCCGGGTGCGCGCCGCCTTGCCGCCTCATGCCCGGATTCCGGTCACGATCGCCTACTGGCTGGGCACCCGCATGGGGGAAACCCTGCGACTCACGTGGCGCCAGGTCCGCTTCGATCACGCGCAGCGACTCGTGGACATTCAGTTGGATGCCCAGGACACCAAGACCAAGGAAGCCCGGCGTGCCCTCCTCGGTGGGGATCTCTATGAGGTGCTCTGGGCCTGGGCGCAGGCCAGCCAGCCCCTGCAGACGCCCTGGGTGTGCCATTACCAGGGCCGCCGACTGACCACCCTTCGCACCAGCTGGGCGACGGCGTGCGTCAAGACGGGCCTGGGCCGATTTGCGCGGCCGGATGTTCGCGAGATCAGCTTGCGCCGGTATCGGGGCCTCTTGCTGCACGACCTGCGCCGCACCGCGGTGTCGCGGATGGAGGCCGCGGGCATTCCGCGGAAGATCGCCATGGCCATTTCCGGCCATAAGACCGACTCGGTCTATCGCCGGTACCACATCGTGAGCCAACAGGACCTGCTGCACGCCGGCCAGCGCCTCCTCGCCTGGCACCAGACGGTAGAGACGCCGGCTACTGAGCCTCGGAGTGAACAGTTGGTGAACAGTTCTGAACCATTCTCCATGAATACCACTCTAACATGTTGATTTTACGGGTGGCGGTGTAGCTCAGTCGGTAGAGCAGCGGACTCATAAGCCGCGGGTCGGGGGTTCGATCCCCTCCACCGCCACCATCCTTACTTGCGTGCTAGCCGCCTGCTGTCTTTATTGCGACGGCGGCAAGTACCAATCACGGCCTTTCCTTCGAGCAATTCTTCCTTAGCGTGGCGCCGATGATCGAGGTCGATCGCTGCCCGCCGAGGCGCCTTGTACCTCTTCACCTTCTCGTGGGCTTGCCTGTACATCTTGCCTGCCAGGACGATGAGAGGATCCATTTATGTCGGCGGGGTGGGCCACTGTCTAACAGAGATCGTCTCTCGGCAGGAGTTTGGTTTTCCTGCTAGATGGTGCATTGTAAGTTATTGGAAAAGCAAGTTAAAATAATTATTGATTAAATGAGTTAAATTAATTATATTATTCTCTATTAAACTCATCGGATTTACTGAATTTAACTAGGAACCCCATGTCATTCCGCGCCCTTCGCCTCGTTGGCCTCCTGGCGTTTCTCATACCCTCCGTTGGTTTGCCCTTCGACTGGGTGCCGACGACCGAGGAGATCCAGAAATACCGCAAAAGCTGGAATCCCTTCTCTCATGGTCCGATCCTGCTGCAGGCCGTGGACATCCAGCCCAAAGGCCAGCTCTCGATCCGCGAGTTTCTCTTCACCCAGATCGGCGAGCACAGTTACGGCAACGACCTCCGCTTCGCAGCCGGTCGCAAGAACGGTCCCGTCCACCTGTATTCCATTAACCCCCAGGTCAACACCGCCTACGGCATCACCGACCACGTCGAGCTAGGCGTTGCGACCGGCGTGAACGCTTTTGGGGCAAGGGATACCGCTACGGCGAATCGGACCGGAGGGAAGGTCGACAGCTCCGACTTCGGTTGGGGCGATACTTCCCTCATCGTCAAGTATCGGCCGATCGTGCAGGACCCCGACACCTGGCGACCGTCCTTCACGCTGTTCAACCAGGTCGTCCTGCCGACGAGCAAGTGGTTCACGGACACGAAGCGGCCGCCAGGTGGGTTCTCTCCCCTAGGGCGGCTCCCGAACACCCGGTTCGGTGAACTCGGCTTTACCGAAGGGCTCATGGTGCGAAAGAACCTCCAGCCGTTCCGCATCAGCTCGGCCGTCTTCTACACCTATTCGGCGCCAGGCAGCGAAGGGACAGTGACCACCTATGCTCCGGATGTGATCAATACCAGGCTTATCGTCGAGCACCTGCTCGACGACAAGAAAGGGTTCGGCTACAACATCGAGCTCAGTACACTGCACGGCCTCACCTGGCGGGCGGACGGACACGCCATCAACCGCGGGCAGCGGAGCGGCTTCACGATCATCGGGGTGGAGCCCGCCGTCCAGTGGCGGTTTTGGGAGAACTGGGTGGTCGCCGCCGGCGTGCTGTTCACGGTGGCCGGGCAGAACTCGATTGACGCGGTCTATCCGAACATCTCTCTCTTTTGGTACTGGAGCAAAACCGGCAAGGTGATCATGCGGTAGGCGCTATGCCGTCCCGCCGGGGAATGAGATGGACCGCCCCGGCCTTGATGGCGGCGATCACGGACAGGCCTGGCTTGAGCTGCAGGTCTTCGAGCGCCGCCCGGGTCACGATCGCGGACAACAGGATGCCGCAGTCAATCTCGGCACGGACCAGGGCCCCCATCGAGTTGACCTCCTGGACCTGGCCGACCAGCCGGTTCCGGGCGCTCGTGGCGCCGGCCCCGACCGTCTCGAGCACCACGTCTTCCGCGCGAATGCAGACGAACACGTCGTCGCCCACCTGTTCGTTTCCCACGGCCAGCAATTTCAAACCCGCCACTTCGACAGTGACCAGCCCGCCAGAGGCTTCGATGACGCGGCCCGGGAGCACCGTCTCCATCCCCACGATCTTGGCGACGGTCGCATCGCGGGGCTGATTGAAGACGTCCTGCGGGGAGCCGACCTGGAGTACCCGTCCTTCGTGCACGACGACCATCTGGTCGCCCAGGGCCAGGGCTTCCTCCCAGTCATGCGTCACCACGACGCAAGGAATGCCCACCCCACGCAGCAGCCGCCGGAGCTCCCCGCGGACCGCGACGCGCGTTGGCGCATCCAGCGCGGAGAGGGGCTCATCCAGGAGCAGGAGCCGCGGGCGCCGGGCCAGCGCCCGGGCAAGCGCCACCCGCTGCTGCTGGCCACCCGAAAGCTGGCTGGGCTTTAGCCGCTCGAGCCCCTCGAGTTGTAACAGGCCGACCACCTCACGCACGCGGCGCCACCGCTCGCCAGCGGACAAGCCGGTCAATCCGAACGCGATGTTCCCCTCGACCGTCTGTGTCGGAAACAGCGCATAGTCCTGCGACATGTATCCCAGGCGGCGCCGCTGGGGCGCCACCCTGGTCCCCGTCTCCGTCTCAACCCAGCGCTCCTCTCCGAAGCGGATCGTGCCGCGCTCCGGCCATTCCAATCCAGCCAGGCACCGCAGGATCGTCGTCTTCCCTGCGCCAGACGGCCCGAACAGAATCAGCACGGTCGGGGGTTCCAGGGGCATCCGGAACGCCACCTGGACCGTCAGCCGCCCCGGAAAGGTCTTGGTAATGTCCACGGTCATTTCTGTGGCCATACCGCCCACGCTTTCCGATTTACAGCATACACGGTCAGGAGCACAGCGTAGGAGATTGCCAGCAGAAAGAGCGCGGTCTTGGCGGCGCTGGCATAGTTCAACGCCTGGACCTCGTCATAGATGTCGATGGAGACCGTGCGCGTCTCGCCTTCGATGTTGCCTCCGACCATGAGGACCACGCCGAATTCCCCCAGCGTGTGCGCAAAGCTGAGGACGAAACCGGTCACGACGCCGGCTACGGACAGCGGGATGATCAACCGGAAGAACGTCCCGAGCCGCGACACTCCCAATGTCCAGGCAGCTTCGATGAGGCGGCGGTCCACCTGATCGAAGGCGCTCGTGAATGGTTGGACCGCGAAGGGGAGGCTGTAGAGCACGGAGGCGAAAAGGAGTCCTTCGAACGTGAAGGGCAGCGGGTGGCCCACCAGGTCGGTGTAGAACCTCCCCAGCGGGCTGTGCGGCCCGATGGCTACGAGGATATAGAACCCCAGGACCGTGGGCGGCAGGACCAGCGGGAGCGCCACGACCGACTCGACCAGAAACTTCCAGCGCCAGCGGGAGAAGCTGAGCCAGTACGCGAGGGGCAAGCCAATCACCAGGAGGATCAGCGCCGTCAGCACGGCCAGCTTGAAGGTGACGCCAATGGCGATCCAGTTCATAGGTCACTTGCAGCGGAACTGGAGTCCCCAGAACCGGCGGGTGACGAGAAGATCGTCCTCGTCCAACACGGAATTCCTGGTCTCGCCCCGCGTCTCCCCTTCGCGGGTGATCTGATAGCCGCTCGGGCAGTGCGCTTCGATCAGCTTGAGAGCCTCGGCCCGGAACGGCGAGGCGTAGATGGAATCCCGGTCCCGCTTGAGCGGATAAGCGACGACGCCGCCCTGCTCGTTCACCTGGATGAACCGGGCGCCATCCGCACAGGCGACGCAGAGAAGCAACAGGGACGCGGCGGCTGGACCGCGGGGCACCGGTTTCATCGGCAGGCGCCTCACTCCGGCAAGACGAACCCGTACCGCGTCATGACCTCGCGGCCTTCCCGGCTTCGCAAAAACTCGAGAAAGGCCCGGGCCTCCTCCGGATGTTTCGCCCCCCGGAGGACCACTGCCCCCTGCTCAATGGCCGGATGGGCCGATGCAGGGACCTCCCAGTACTGCCCCACCGCCTTCATCGCCGGGGCCAAGGCCAGGGACAGGGCCACGATCCCGACATCCGCCGCGCCGGATTGGACGAACTGCGCGGCCTGGGCGATATTCTCCCCGAACACCAGCTTGTCCTTCACGCACTCATAGACCTTGAAATGTTGCATGGCCGCCACGGCTGCCCGGCCATAGGGCGCGTGCTTCGGGTTCGCGATCGCAATCCGCTTGACGGCAGGGTCCAGCAGGACGTCCAGGCCACGCTGCTCCACCGCCAGCGGCGAGCCGTTCGGTAGCCAGACCACGAGGCGGCCGACCGCGTACTTAAAGAGCGAGCCTGGCACCGCCTGGCCGGACTCGATGAGCTTTTGCGGGTACCGGACGTCGGCCGAGAAGTAAAGATCGTAGGGGGCTCCCTGCTGGATCTGCGAAAAGAAGTTGCCGGACGAGCCGAGGGAGATCTTCACCGGGATACCGGTCTTCTGCTCGAAGGCCGCCACGAGCTCCTTGAACGCGAAATTCAGGTCCGAGGCGGCGGCGATTGTGACCTCGCCGGCTTCGGCGACGGACGGAACAAGCCCCAGTCCCAGCAGGACCAGCGCAACCAAGCAGCCTGTCAGACGCAGTTTCGGCATAGAACCAACCCGGCCCATCATATCCAAGCGGCACACTTAGAAAAAGACCTGCATCTGGACGCGCAACACGTTGTCGATCAAGGTCCCACCCCGCGTATCCAAGGGCACGCAGCCCGAGGGCCAGGCTGTCGCCGAGTTACATTGGCTTTGGTTCCCATTCACCGTATTGGGCAACGGGCTGCTCCGGCCGATCGCGTAGCCGCCGGTCCCCATCGCGATGTTCGAATAGGTGATCATGAACTGATAATCATAGGTGCCGAACGGAAACCAGTTCACCGAGACATCCACCTCCTTGATGAGATCGCTCGCGGCGTTGGTATCGGGGTCCCAGTAGGCATAGCGCGCCGCCACCTCGAGGTGACGGGGCACCAGGTAATAGCCCGACTGGACGTACCAGCCGGTGGCGTTGCCGAGCAATCCAGGGGCAAAGCCCGTGCAGGGCCCCCCGACACCGTTCGTTTGCACGCAAGGCAGGCCCTTATTGTGTCGGGTGATGTTCTTGAAGTAGTACTCGCCCTGGAGCGAGAAGCCGCGGTACTTGAGCACGGCGTCCAAGCCCCAGGTCGTGTAATCGAGGATCCCCCAACCGAGCTGGCGCCCGTTCCCGAACGTCGCCAGTTGCCGGCGCCAGTTCAGGTTCGCCAGGTCAATCCCGACATAGGCGTTGTCGCTATTCGTGTTGATGCCGGGGTTGTAGGCGAAGTCACCGGCCACCGCCAGTTGCGGCGTTTCCGAATAAGCCAGGTCCCCCTCCCCGTAGCCGGGCCGCCCCAGGATGTTCCACTGGAGGCGGGCCGTGTACATGAGCTGGTTGATCCAGTTGCCCCGCAAGTTCGCGTTCAAGTTCCGCTGATTGGCGGGACAGCCGGCGGGGGTCGGAAACGGATTGCCGCTCGTTTGGCCGCCAGGACAGCCCTTCGCTGGCGACTCACTCTCGAAAGAGCCGTAGTCGGTGAAGAGGGGACCCCCGCCGTTGAAGACGCCCACATAGTAATTGACCGGGTACAGCTCCTCGTCGTTCATGATCGTGAGGCCGATGTCGCGGCGATTCAACCCGTTGGCGGTGAACGCATCCTGGACCAGGGCCCGCTCCGCGAACTGCATGGAGGCCGTGTTGTTGATCTGGGTCCGGTTGAAATAGACCTTGTACTGGCCCGCCTGGAGATTGAGTAGCGGATAGTGTGTGCTGGTGAAGTAGAAGTCCAGGAGATTGACTGAGCCGGGGGTTTGCGCATTCTCGGAGGATTCCATGCCGAGCTGCACAAAGTACTTGAAATCCGGGTTGATGAGGTGCCCGGTGAACAGCAACCGCGCGCGCCGGAGGTTGAACTGGGAGGCGGTGCCGACCGAGCGGTTCGCGCGGTAATCCCCGAACACGCCGAGCAGCTCTGGAAAGTTCTTCGCGTCGCCCGGCTCGCGCCAGGCGTTGTTCCGCCACCGCGTCGTGCTCCGGAGCATGGCGCGGCCGCGGATCTTCAGGAAGAACGCGTTGTCGTTCGTCGAGAAGTTGAAGCCGCGGTCGTACCACACTTTGAACGGAAGCTGGGTCTGGTACCGATAGGTCTCCGACTCCTCGAGCACCCGCTCGTACTCCTCTTGCGTGATGAGGCCTTTGTTGAGGGCCCGCTCCAGGAGGAGCTTGATGGCCGGGTCCTGGCTCTCGACGAAGACGTACTCCCCGTTCTTCTCGATCAGCTTGCCTGATTCGACGGCGGCCGCATCGGGTGAACCGGCCAGCAGGACGAGCCATGATCGCAAACGGACCAGAACGCCGGGCCGCAGGGGGTCCTTGGAGGAATCGAATCCCAAGCTTCACGGCGCTCCTCATGGCTTCTTGGCGGGCGGGACCGGGGATTTCAGGAAGTCGCGGTACAGCACCGCGCGCTCGCCCATGACCGGATCGGTGCTCCAGAAGCGATTCGGCTCGAAGAAAAGGAGGAACGTCCCGGGCTCCGGTGGAAGGGCGGGATAGCGGAGGTCCCACAGCTCCTGGCTGCGGATCGGAAACTGCGCGTGGACGTGTTCGAGGGTGAAATGGAAATAGGGGTCCCGAACGGCGATCCAGCCACCAGTCGTGTCACGCTCGTAGGTGGGATTAATGCCGGGCGCCAGCACCAGAAAGTGCACGCGCTCATCCGGCCCCGCGGTCCGGAGCGCCTCGGCCAGGTACGGCACGAGTGCGTCAAGCTCGTCCTGGCGGAAGACCTTCTTCGGCGGTATCTCTTCTGCGTACCAGCGAAGCGGCAGGCGCTGCGCGGGCCGGAACGAGAACGCCCCGAGGAGGCGTGCCAGCTCCTGGGGGTCGAGTTGGACCGGATGGCTATACCCGGCCGGCTCCACCTCCCGCTGGATCGCGACCACCACCCGCCGGTCTTCATGCACGGTCCGGACGGTGTACGGGAGCCGCGCGCAACCGGCGAGGGCCACCCATCCCGACAGCAGGACCATCCCGGCCACCGCGACCCACAGCCCGCCGGGCGTCGCCGGCCTTCCGGGCCGCTGGCCCCTGGCGTCAAGAACCTCTAAACATGACAATTTGACAAGTATACTGACATTCCGCATAAAAAAAATTCCACCTCCTAGCGGCTGGCCGGCGACAGGTACCCGAGCGACCGCACGATCGCCTGCGCCTCGGGCGACTGAATGAACGCGAGGAACTCGGAACAGAGGGCCCGGTCGGGACAGGACCGCTCCATGGCCATCGCATGGACGGTTGGCTCCATGGCCGGAGGACCTGCGACCGCTACGACGCGGATCCGCTGGCGCTCCCTGACGGCATCCGGGCCAAAGAGGAGGCCGACATCGGCCTGCCCGTAGAGCAGGTGATCGAGCACCCCGCGGGCGTCGGAGGCCACATCCAGCCGCCCCTTGACGGCCTCGGTGAGGCCCATCGCGTCGAGCATCTGCCTGGTCTGCCGGCCCAGCTCGGTCAGAGCCGGATCGGCGATCGCGATGCGGTACGTCGCCCCCTTGCCCAGCTCCTCGAATGAGGTCGGCGCCTCCACCAGTTGCTCGGGCACGACCAGGACCAGCGGGACCGCCGCGTAGGCTCGACGCGTGCCGGGCAACACGTAGTATTTGTGTGCCAGCCGCGTGAGCAGCTCATCCCCGCCTGGGGCGACGAGGTGAATGGGGCCGCGCCCCATAAAGTACTTGCCGGTGGGATGGTTCTCCATCGCAGCGATCGTCCGGCGGAGGTCCAGGCCCGTGTCGTACCACACGTTCACTCTCACGTCTGGACGCCGCACCTCGAACGCTCGCGCCAATGCCTCGATCGGCGCCTTCAGGCTCGGCGACGCCGCGATCACCAGCGGCTCGGCGGCCCAGGCGTGGGGCGCGAGGCCCCAAGCAGCAAAGAACGAGAAGGCCACCAGCGCGGCGTGTCTGTTGCCTGTCCGTTGCATGCCTCTTCCTTTTGACTCCTCATCCCTCACGGAGGCTTCGCACCTTGCCCGTCTCCCGCGTATCGTAGCCGCCGAGCGCCTCGATCTCGGCCCGGAACGGACGGCTCACGATCGTATCGAGAAACGCAGCCAGTCCAGGATGGGTTGCCAGGTACGCGGTGGGAATCACGAGGTCGTACCGTTCCTGCTGCAGCGGCACGAAGTCCAGCCCCAACACCCTGGCCGCGGATTGCACGCCCATGCCCGTATCCGCCTGCCCTTCCGCGATGAGCCGGGCGACCTCCAAATGGGAACGCACGGTGCGGTGGTAGCCCCTGACCTGCTCCGCCTTGATGCCCGCCGCGGCCAGCTTCTGATCGAGGAGCAGCCTGGCGCCAGCGCCTTCCTCTCGATTGACCAGGGTCACATCCCGGCGCGCCAGGTCGACCACCTCCCTGATCCCCTTGGGATTGCCGCGCCGCACCATCAGCCCTTGCTCCCAGGCAGCAAAGGTCACGACCCGGACTTCGGGGCCTTTCCAGTGGCGCCGCAGGTACGGAAGGTTTGCCTCGCCCGACCGGGCATCCACCAGGTGGAGCCCGGCCACGTGGACCTCGCCCTGCCTGAGCGCTTCAAGGGCCGCGACGCTCCCCATCGTCCACTCGACGACGGTGGCCTGATCCAGGCGGCGGCGCAGATAATCCCCGGCCAGAAACAGGGCCGGGTCGCAGCCCGCCACCAGGATCTCCCCGTCCACGGTCCGCCGGTCGCGCAGCAATCGGACCGTGGCACGTGCTGGCCGCCGCCTCCCCCTTC
>CAZTUO010000109.1:0-9866 GCA_964616355.1 uncultured Nitrospira sp. | reverse complement strand
CCGTGGCACCCCAGCACGCGAATCTTCACAGGTTTGCTCCCATCCAGCGACTAGGGTTCGGACGTAGCGGGCAGGATACCACAAGAGGCGCAAAACAACCAAGAATTCACGGGGTCAGGCCAAGCCCGACGCGGACCATCGTGGCTAGGCCAAGCCCGATGCTGCCGAGGCTCGCGAGCCCCTGCGACGCCAAAAGGACGCGGGGACCGAGCGACGCTGAGACGACGAGGGGCAGGCTGATCAGCGCGCCGACCAGCCCCATGCCGAGGATGGAGCCGGCGCCGAAGACCAGGATGTATGCCAGCCCTTCCCACAGGCTGTGGACCGAAGACAGCACCATCAGCAGCAGCGCGGCCGACCCAGCGAGCCCGTGGACCATCCCGACCAGGAACGGCCGCACGGAAACCTTCAGCCAATGACCGTGCGCGTGATCGGCCTGCCAGCGGTGGCTGTGGAGGTGCGTGTGGGTCCGCTCATCGTGCCGGTGGGCGTGCCAGTGCCACCGCTCTCGCAACAGGGTGATCGCCAGGGAGAGGCCCAAGGCCACCAGCATGAGGCCCACCGCGAATTCAAAGGCCCGGGCCACGCTGTCGGGGATGGTCACGCGCAGCAACCCGACGGCCAGCCCCGCGGCCAGGAGCGTCGTCGTGTGCCCGAAGCCCCAGGAACAGCCGATGAGTCCGGACCTCCGGAAGTCAGGTCTGGTGGACAGGATGGTGGAGACGGCCGCGACATGGTCAGCGTCCAGAGCATGGCGCAGCCCGAGGAGGAAGCCGAGTCCCAGAACGGTGATGAGTTCCATGTCAGGCCTGGACGGCGGGAACCGCCGAGGGAGTGTCGGGGCAGGCGGCTGCGGACTTCGTCAGCCGCCCCTCGCATGCATCTCGAGGTGGGGATCCTCGCGGAGCCGCTCGATGTCAAGCAACTTGCCCCGGGCCCCGAGCCGCTCCAGCTCCTTCCGCACCTCCGCCCCGCGGTCCGTCCGAGCCTCCCACCCGGCACGGATGAGGGCCTTGATGGCCTCGGCGGACGAGCCGGCGCGGAGGGGCGCACGCAGGTCCAGCCCATCCTTGGCGTAGAGGCACAGGAACCAGAGGCCATCGGCGGTCAGGCGGCTGCGGTCGCACGTCGCGCAGAAGGGTACGGTGGTCGAGGCGATGATCCCGAACGTGGTGCCGTCGGGCAGGCGGAATCGCTGGGCAGGCGCCGAGCGCTCCTCGATGACCGGCTCGATGGGCCCGTAGTGCCGGGTGAGCCGCTCAAGGATCGCGGCCCGGGAGAGAACCTGCTCCATCGTCCAGTCCGTCGCGCCGCCGACGTCCATGTATTCGATGAACCGGACTTCCGCCTCAACCCGTCGGCCATACTCGATCAAGTCCACCAGCTCGTCGTCGTTGTACCCCCGGATAGCCACGGTGTCGAGCTTCAGCCCCGTGAACCCGGCCCGGCGGACCGCCTCGATCCCTTCGAGCACCCGCTCGTGCCCGTCGCGCCGGGTGAGCGCCTTGAACCGCTCGGGGCGCAACGTGTCGAGGCTCACGGTCACCCGGTGCAGTCCGGCCTCGCGGAGGGCCTGGGCCTGCTCCGCGAGCAGGATCCCGTTGGTCGTCAACGCGAGGTCCGCGATGGCAGGATTCCGGCGCAGCAGGCCGATGAGCGTCGGCAGGTCGCGCCGCAGCAGCGGCTCTCCCCCGGTGAGGCGCACCTTGTTCACGCCCAGTTCCGTGAACAGGCGGGTCAGCGTACAGATTTCTTCAAACGTGAGGAGGGTCTCGCGGGGCAGCCAGGTGTACTCCTCCTCCGGCATGCAGTACTTGCAGCGCAGATTGCACCGGTCCGTCACGGACAGGCGCAGGCTGCGCAGGGGACGGCCGTATCGGTCGTTGACCAGCGGGGACGCGTCGGACGCTGGCGGCCGGTCGCTCACGGATGCTCCTCGACCCACACTTCTCCCTCCGGGGTGTGCTCGAGCTTCCAGATGGGGGTGATCTGCTTCAGCTCGTCAATGCACCACTTGCAGGCTCGGAACGCGTCCGCCCGGTGCTCGGCCCCGACTACGATGAGGACGATGTTCTCGCCGATTCCGATGTCCCCGTACCGGTGCAGGATCAGGACCTCCAGCACCTCGAAGTCTTTCAGCGCCCGCTCCCGGATCTCACGGAGCTTCTTCTGCGCCATCCCTTCGTAATACTCGAAGGTGATCGAGCTGACGTCGTGCCCTCGGGATCGGTCGCGGGCGGTGCCGAGGAAAACGGCGATCCCGCCGATGCGCGTCGAGCGGCGACGCACCCGGTCGATCTCCTCGTCAACGGAGAAGTTCTCGCGCTGGACGCGCACCAGCACCGCCTCATCGGACCCTGGGGCCTCCTGGCCGCCGTGCGGCGGGCCCAGCGCCGCGCCGCCGGCGAAGGGGGGCAGCAAGGCCACCTCGTCGCCGTCCTTGAGCTCCGTGTCCTCGTGCGCGATCTCCTGGTTGACCGACACGAGGACCTTCTTCTTGTGGATCAGCTCCCCGATCTGGGGATGCCTCGCATCCAGCAAGCCGACTAGATCCTTGACCCGGTGGCCGCCGTTGAGCGGCAGGGTCAGCTCCGTCCGGTTCTCGGCGAGGCTCTTGAGCAGCCCAAATAGCTTGATCGTGATCATGCTTCACACCAGTGAACAGCGAAGAGCCGACGGCGAATAGCTCGGTCGATCAAGCCCTGTGACAGAGGCGCTGGCTAGTCGCTGTTGGCTCCGTGCGGCTCTCGATTGTAGATCCCCGACTTGCCACCGGATTTTGAAACCAGCCAAATATCGCTGAAGCTCATGCCCTTGTCCACCGCCTTGCACATGTCGTAGATCGTGAGCGCGGCGACGGACACTGCGGTCATGGCCTCCATCTCGACGCCGGTCTGGCCGGTGGTCTTGGCGGTCGCCGTGATCGTGATTGAGCAGCGCCCGGCTTGGTCCGGCTGGGAATCCTCCTTGAACGCGATGTCCACGCTGCTCAAGAGAACGGGATGACACATGGGGATGAGATCCGGGGTCCGCTTGGCCCCCATCACCCCCGCCACCTGGGCCACGGCCAACACATCACCTTTGGCGATCTTGCCGCGCTGGATCTTTTCGAGGGTTTCCGGGAGGAGGAGGACTCGAGCCTGGGCCGTCGCCACCCGCTCGGTCGCCGGCTTAGCCGACACGTCCACCATCCGCGCCCGCCCCGACTCATTGAAATGGGTCAGCTCAGCCATTTTCGATGCGAAATCGCCATGTTGCGCACGATAAACCGGGCGAGCCTGGCTCGGAATGGGTGATTATAGGAGCCGCGCGAAAATGAAGTCAAGCACGATTCCGGCCGGCCGGTCGTGGTGCTGGGCGCCTTGACACCCGTCGCGGGATTCACAGAGAATGCCCGCATGATCAACCAGATCGTCATCGAACGGCTGGAATTTCAGGCTCAGTGCGGCACCACTGTGCGCGAGCGGCGCGCGCCGCAGCCCGTGGCCGTGGATCTCGAGCTTGACTGCGACCGAGGGAGCCCGGCCCGCGCCGACGACCTGGCTGACACCGTGGACTATGAGCGGGTGGCGCAGCGCGTCGTCGAGGTGGGGACCACCCGGGAGTTCCGCCTCCTGGAGACCCTCGCCGAAGAAGTCAGCCGCGCCCTGTTTGCCGAGTTTCCCGTGTCGCGGCTGCGGCTGTGGGTGCGGAAAGTCGTGCCCCCCGTGCCCCAGGTACAGGGCTCCATCGGAGTCCGCCTGGACCGGACCAGGCCCGCCCCGCCCGCTGAGCCTCAGCCAGCCCCGTTCCTGCTGGATCAGTGGCACCGGCTCCCGAAAGGCGAGGCTCTGGACGTCGCGTCAGGCGCCGGACGCCACACCCTGTACCTGGCGAGGCACGGTTACGCCGTCGACGCCGTGGACCGGGACGCGGAGGCCCTGGCGGCCCTGGCGGCCAGGGCCCGAGACCTGCACCTCACCGGCGTGACGATCCGCCAGGTAGACCTGGAAGCCGATCCCGAGCATCCACCCGAGTTCGGCCGGGACCGGTACGATGTGATCCTGGTGTTTTTCTATCTGTACCGCCCGCTCATGCCCGCGCTGATTCAGGCGCTGCGGCCAGGCGGGGTGCTCCTCTACGAGACGTTCTTGCTCGAAAACCATCTTCGCTACCAGCACCCGCGCCGGCGCGAGTTCTGCCTCGCCCCCAACGAGTTGCTCGATCTGGCTCGCGGCCTCCGCGTCCTCCACTACGAGGAGGGCCCGCAGGAACAGGAAGCCGGCACCAGGCCCGCGTTCACGGCCCGCCTCCTGGCGCAGCGCGCGGGGTAGTGCGGGCAATGGACCGGCTTGACCTCCACCTCCATACCACCTGCTCGGACGGCAGCCTCCCCCCGGCTGCGGTGGTTCGGCTGGCCCGGCAAGCCGGGGTTGTGGCGCTCGCCGTGACCGACCACGACATCGTGGCGGGCCTCCCCGAAGCCATTGAAGCGGGCGCCCAGTGGGGCATCGAGATCATCCCCGGCCTCGAAATCAGCTCGCTGTCCGGCGAGACCGAGGTGCACGTCCTCGGCTACTTCCTCGACTGGCAGGATCCGGTGCTGAACGAGCGCCTCGTGCGGCTCCGGGCGAGCCGCCACGAGCGGAATCCGCGCATCGTCGAGAAGCTCAACGCGCTCGGGCTGGCGGTGAGCTATGAAGAGGTCCAGGCCCTGGCTGGCACCGATGCCGTCGGCCGGCCGCACATCGCGCGGCTCCTGATGGAGAAGGGCTACGTGACGTCGGCCAAGGAGGCCTTCGACCGCTACCTCGGCGAAGGGGCGGCCGCCTATGTGCCCCGAACGCTCCCGGAGCCCGCCGAGGCGATCGCCTGGATCCGGGCCGCGCGCGGGCTCCCCGTCCTAGCTCATCCTACATGGCTCAAGCAGACCGGGGAGGGGCTCTTCAAATTCTGCGCGGCGCTCAAGGAGGTGGGGCTCATGGGGATCGAGGCCCACTACAGCACCCACAAGCCCCAGCAGACCGCCGAATACCTGGACCTCGCCAAACGGCTTGGCCTGCTCGTCACCGGCGGGAGCGACTTCCACGGCGTGACCAAGCCGGAGATCGAGGTCGGCATCGGCCGGGGCAGCCTCCAGGTCCCGACCACCCTGCTGGAGCCGCTCAAGAAGGCAGCCGCCGCTCTGCTCCTGATTGCGGGGGTGGTGTTCAGCGCGGGATCGGGCGAGGCCAGCAGCACCACGATCGTCTTGGGAAGCGACGGGAGGACCGGCGTGATCCGGGACCTCGGAGGCGGAATCGGTGCCTATGCGGACTCGCGGGGCAACGCGGGCATGACCAGAAACCCGGGCGGCGCGGTCTCGCTCTACCAATCGGCCTCGCCCGACGAGGGCAGCCGGTCCGGCCTCGTCGTCACGCCTGCACCCAGCACAGCGTCGGCTCAGGCGCGCCGCGCAGCGGCTCCCCGCCGCAACTCCTGGTTCCCCTGACCGAACAGAGCCCCGAGTCTGACCCTCAGCGCGGCGCCAGCCGCGAAGCGAGTCGAGAGTAGGTCGGGCGCCCTCCGAGTCAGTTTTCCGGGGTTTCGACGATGTGATTCTCGAAGCGGGTGCAGCCTTCCGCCAACAACCGGTTGGTGAGCATTTCGCCCGGCCACTCGATCGGCAGATCGGCCGTAAAGACCCAGACATCTGGAGAGGTCCAAACCGGCCCGTAGTCCTCGGGCAACTCGGGATCGAAGAGATCCGTCCAGACCGGCATGTAAACGCCGTTCCCGCACTGCGTGTGGAGATGCACGATCGTTCGGCTGCGGACCGAGGGTTCCAGCTCGCGCCACACCGCGATGGTCTCGTCCGCCAGCCGGTGCAGGCGCACGGCGTTCTGGGCGTCAAACATGGCGTAGGCGGCGAACACCGGGGCCTCCAGCATCTGTGGCGCGGCGGCCAGCTCCGGGCATTGCGCCGAGAGTCCATCGAGCAGCGCCTGCCGATCCTTCTCGTCCAGCCCCTCCGGGAGCCCCGGCTCCGGCGACCCCAACAACTCGAAGATGAGGAACGCGGTGGCCTCGACGGGGCTGTGCAGGCGCGCCGCCATCGGCTGGCGGTGCTGGGAATCGGCCAGCGCCGAGATCTGCTCGTGGAGCGCATGGAGCGTCAGCCGCTCCAGCGTCGCATCGGTCAGCAGGCGCGACTCGACCATCACGACCGTGCCCACTGGCAGGTGAAGGTGCCGGTGCAGCAGGTCGGCGGTCGCCACGGGATCAATCTTCAGACGCAGGGGCTGCGGCAGGTTGGCCTGGAGCGGCAGCTCCAAGGCCCCCATGATGGCGTAGCTGGGCTTCTCGTCCGCCGCGTTGCCCATCACCACCGAGCAGGCGGCCTCCGCCAGGAGATCGAAGAGCCACTCGGCCATCTCCTCGTCCAGCGCGGCGAGCACGGTGAGCAGATCTTGCTCCCGATCCTGCTCGAGGAAGGCCTGCAGCGTGTCCACCGCCGCGTCCGCGTCGCCGTGGTCGTGCCGGCGGGCATTGATCAGGTGAATGAGGTCGCGGGTCAGGGGATCCGGCCGATACCAACTCGACATACGGGCCTCCACCGTGAGTGAGGGCGGGCGCCGTCATCCATGTTGCCAGAGTTCCGGGCCGCTGGCAAGCCCTCGCGCTCCTCGCGGGAGGACGTCAGCGGCGACGCGGCGGCGGCCGGGCGCATTCTGCCTCAGCGGCGCGCGAAGATGCAAGCGCGCGTGGCGGGCGTGGACGATCTGCCTTATAATAGCACTCCTAATCGGCGACCCTCGTCCCGGAGGAGCCAGCCCATGCGTCCTCGGTCCCGCAAGTCCGTGCGCCTCTCCGCCAATGCGCTCACCGTGCTGCGGAGGCGGTACCTGGCCAAGAACGAGGCCGGCCAACCGGTCGAGTCGCCGTCCCAGATGTTCCGGCGCGTCGCCGAGAACCTCGCCGAGGCCGAACGCCAGTACCCCGGCGGGGACCGGCGCGTCCCGCAGGTCGCGGCGGCTTTCTACCAGCTCATGAGCCGCCTGGACTTCCTCCCGAACTCCCCGACCCTCATGAACGCGGGGCGGGATCTCCAGCAGCTCGCCGCCTGCTTCGTGCTTCCAGTCGAGGACTCGCTCGAATCCATCTTCGACGCGGTCAAGCACCAGGCACTGATCCACCAGTCCGGCGGCGGGACCGGCTTCTCCTTCAGCCGCCTGCGCCCGAAGCACGACCGGGTCTCCTCGACCAGCGGGGTCGCATCCGGCCCCGTGTCCTTCATGCGGGTCTTCAACATGGCGACCGAGGTCATCAAGCAGGGCGGCACCCGGCGCGGGGCGAACATGGGCATCCTCCGGATTGACCATCCGGACATCCTGGAGTTCATCGAGGTCAAGCGGAATCCCAAGGAACTCACGAACTTCAACCTGTCGGTCGGCGTGACCGACGCGTTCATGCACGCGCTGGCACGGGACCGGGAGTTCGCGCTCGTGAACCCGCGGACCGGCCGCAGCGTCGCCCGGCTCCGGGCCGCCGCGGTCTTCGACCGGCTGGTGGGCGCCGCCTGGGAGTCGGGCGAGCCGGGCGTGGTCTTCCTCGACACGATCAACGCCGCCAACCCGACGCCCCACATCGGCCGCATCGAGGCGACGAATCCCTGCGGGGAGCAGCCCCTGCTCCCCTATGAATCCTGCACGCTCGGCTCGCTCAACCTCGCCCGGTTCGTCACCGGCTCCGCGGCGCGGCCGCGCATTGACTTCGAGCGCCTGGCCACGGTGATCCCGACCGCGGTCCGGCTTTTGGACAACGTCATTGACATGAACCGCTACCCGCTGCCCGAGATCGAGGCGATGACCAAGGGCAACCGGAAAATCGGGCTCGGCGTGATGGGCTTCGCGGATCTGCTCATCGCGCTCGGCATCCCCTACGACAGCGCGGAGGCGTTGGCGACCGGCGAGCGCGTGATGCGGTTCGTCTGGGAGCGGGCACGCGCCGCCTCCGCTGCGCTAGCCGAGGCGCGCGGAGTGTTCCCGAACTTCAAGGGCAGCCGGCTGGAGTCCGAGGGACTCCAGCTGCGCCACGCGACCGTTACGACGGTTGCGCCGACCGGGACGCTGAGCATCATCGCCGACTGCTCGCCGGGAATCGAGCCGCTCTACGGAGTGAGCTTCGTGCGGACCGTCATGGAGGACGTCCGGCTCACGTCCCTCCATCCGCTCTTCGTCCAGAAGGCGCGCGCCGCCGGCATCTACTCGCAACGGCTGATCCGCCGGGTATCAGCCAACGAGTCCATCCAGCATCTCACCGACATTCCCTTGCGGCTTCGCCGGCTCTTCGTGACCGCCCACGACGTGTCGCCGGCTCATCACGTCCGGATGCAGGCGGCCTTCCAGCGGTACAGCGACAGCGGCGTCTCGAAGACGATCAACTTGCCGGCCAGCGCGACCAAGGAGGACGTCGCCCAGGCCCTGCTGCTGGCGTACCGGTCCGGCTGCAAGGGGCTGACCGTGTTCCGGAGCGGATGCCGGGACAAGCAGGTCCTGTCCTGCGCGAATCTGCAGTACTGCTGAACCACCCGGGACGGGTGACGCGCGACAGGGGACGAGTCACCAGCGTAACCGAGGCTCGATTCCACCCGGCACCCGGCACCCGTCCCGTATCACAGGAATTATGATTCGCGAACCCGCCGTCGCCGGCCAGTTCTACAGCGCGTCCCCCGACGTCCTCGAGCGCGACGTCGCCCGCTATCTGGCTCCTGCCGATCTTCCCCCGGCGCCGCGGCCGGCGATCGCTGTCGTGAGCCCCCACGCGGGGCTGATGTACTCCGGGCACGTCGCCGGGGCGGTCCTGGCCCAGACCGCGGTGCCTCGGGCCGTGATCCTGCTGGGGCCGAACCACACCGGATTGGGCCCCCCGATCTCGGTCTATGCCGAAGGAGCCTGGCGGATGCCCGGCGGCGACCTCCCGGTAGACGGCGGGCTGGCCAGCGCGGTGCTCGCCCATTGTCCAGACGCCGTCGCCGACACAACCGCCCACCGCTACGAGCACTCGCTGGAAGTGCAGCTTCCGTTTCTCCGGCGCCGCCGGCCGGACGTCCGGATCGTGCCGATCGTTCTCGGCACCACCGATCCGGAGGCCTGCCGCGACCTGGGGCGCTGCCTGGCGGCCGTGGTCCGCGCGGCGAGGGCGGAGCGGCCGCTCCTGCTCGCCAGCACCGATCTGAACCACTACGAGCCGGACGGAGTCACCAGGCAGAAGGACCGGTTGGCCATTGACGCCATCCTCGCCCTCGATCCGGACCGCCTCGTCTCCACGGTGCGAGCCCACGGCATCACCATGTGCGGAGTGGGTCCCACTACGGCGGTCCTGCACGCGGCCCGTGCGCTGGGCGCCACCGATGCCACGCTGGTTCGCTACGCCACGTCCGCTGACGCCGGCGGCGACGATGCGCGCGTAGTGGGCTACGCCGGGCTGCTCCTCTCCTAATCACTTCCACGCCAGCAAGGCGGAAGCGTTTGACAGGGCTCCCCGACAATGGTATGTACACAAGCCATTCCCTGTCTTGTACGTACCCCACGAAGGAGGATTGCTCCATGCTCGGACCGTCCGGGTTTTCCAGCACGGCAGGCCCGCACCCAGGTTGGAGCCTCATGTTCGCACGCGAACCAGAGCCGGATCTCGACCTCGAGGACACCTCGGACGGGGAAGCGGGCTCGGGTCACGCTCCCCAGAAACCCCAGAAACCGTCCGGGCGGCGCCCGACCACCCTGCTCCTGTTGCTCGTGCTGGTCGCGGTGGGGGCCTATATCGCGATGGACCCCGGGATGCTGATGAGCCTGCTCGGCATGGACACGGAGCCTGTCTCAGAGGCGCCCCCGCCGCCGCGGCCACTG
>CAZTUO010000108.1:0-9926 GCA_964616355.1 uncultured Nitrospira sp. | reverse complement strand
CACGCGGCCCCGGTAAAGGCTGTCGAGCTCGCGCAACCGTTTGAGATCCTGGTTCAGAACCGTGACCTGGGCGCCCATGCCGACCGCGATCCTGGCCGCCGCGCCGCCGACCGTCCCGGCCCCCAGGATCACCACCTTGGCCGGCGGCACCCCCGGCACGCCTCCCAGCAGCAGACCCGCGCCGCCCTGCGACCGTTCGAGATAGAGCGCGCCGACCTGGACGGCCATGCGGCCGGCGATCTCGCTCATCGGCGACAACATGGGCAAGCTGCCGTCCCCCAACTCAACGGTCTCGTAGGCGATGGCGGTGACGCCGGTCTCCAGCAACGCGCGGGTGAGCTCCGCGGAGGCGGCCAGATGCAGATAGGCGAACAGGGTCTGGTCACGACGGAGCAGGCGGGCTTCGGCCAGGCTGGGCTCCTTGACCTTGACGATCAGCTCGGCTTCCTCGAACACCCGCGCCTTGGAGGAAGCCACATGGGCGCCAGCCTTGCGGTAGTCCTCATCGGAAAATCCACTCCCCTCCCCGGCCGTGGACTCGACCCACACCGTATGACCGGCCGCCGCGAGGGTCTGGACCCCGTCCGGGGTCAGGCCCACACGGAACTCCTGGTCTTTGGTCTCCCTGGGCACGCCGATAATCATGCCGCCTCCTTCGCGAACAGGATTCGCCCCGGCTCGCAGGCTCATTATACTCCCTCCGCCGCCCGCGACGAGCCGGCCGGCCCGCCGCCCGTGGCTGGACAGTCGGCGAGCCCCTGGTGTAAGATCACCCCGCCTTTCTCGGGAGCACGGCGCAATGGAGAGCGGTCAGGGTGGCCCAGCCATTCGATGCGACGCCTGCGGCACGGGGCGAGGCCCCTTGATGAAGCTGTCGCTGGGAAAGGACTTCTTCGGCCGGGTGTACGATCGGCTCTCCCCGGCCTCCGACCAGAGCCCTAAGTGGTATTGCGAGGCCTGCTCGATGCACAAGAATCTGCAGCGGGACTTCCGCGACATCAAGGCGGAGCTCGACAAGCTGGCCAGCGCCCAGGCGTCCGAGCTGGCGGCGGCGGACCAATTGCAGCGGGCGCAGCTCCGCCTGTGCGAGATCCGGACGATCCTGGAAGGCAGCCAGGGCGCCACTCGGCTCCTCGACTCGGCAGAGGTCGCCGCGTTGATCAGCCGGATCCAGGCTCACAAGGAATCCCTGTCCGTTCCACACTGAGCCGCAAAGACCCGGTCCGTGCCCACGTTCAAACATCACATCTTCGTCTGCGTGAACCAGCGCCCCAAGGGCGATCCGCGCGGCTGCTGCGCCGACCACGGGTCCGAGCGCCTGCAGGCCTTCTTTAAGCAGGAAGTGGAGCGGCTGGGGCTCAAGGGAACCGTCCGCGCCAACAAGGCCGGATGCCTGGACCATTGCGAGCATGGGCCGAGCGTGGTGATCTACCCGGAGGGTGTCTGGTATTGGGTGGGCACCGAGGCGGACGTGACGGAGATCATGGAGCGTCATGTGCTCAAGGGCGAGATCGTGGAGCGGCTGCTGATGCCCGGCCACGAGCCCGACCGGGCGCCAGGCGGCTCCCAGTCCGGGAGCTGAGGGCCCGCCCCGCAGGAAGCAGGGAAAGGGACAGACCATGCCGGTCGAAGCAAAGTGGCAAGCCAACCAGGCGAAGGTCGCCTACATGAAGAGCTTTCCCGGCCTCGCCACGGCCTGGGACCAGGTGAGGGGCAAGACGGTCGAGGCCGTCGCGCCGATGCGGACCAAGCGCGGCGCCGCCGTGCTCGTGTTCACTGACGGCTCGTTCGTCGTGGCCCCTCCCCTCGCCCCAGAGCCTTGGGAGCTGACGGAAAGTCTCGAGGTCGCCCGACCGATGCTGGAACCCCGGCACCCGGCCGCGTTCGCGGAGTATGACCGGCTGGTGCGGCAGGACCAGGAAGCCTTGCGGGCCGCCCGGCTGGAGAAGATCCTCGGCGCGATCCAGAACAATCTGGAGCAAATTCCAGAGCTCAAGGACCGCCTGCGCCAGCTCGTGGAACGGTGGAAATAACACGCCACGGCATCAGCCATGAACATGCTGGAACTCTTCTCGCAGGCGCTGTTCGAGGGAGTCACGCCCATGATGATCACCAGGGATCACCTGGTCCGCCACCCGGATCGCTGCACCCACAATGCGGTGTGTATCCCGGTCTGCCCGACCGGGGCCTGGCTCTCCACGCCGCCCTTCAAGTTCGACGCGTCCCGCTGCCTGGAGACCTGCCGGCTCTGCCTCGACGCCTGCCCGTCCCAGGCCATCTACGCCGTCTTCCGCAAGGGCGATAAGCTGCTCGAGCCGACCAGGCGCGAGCCCAAGAAATAGAACTGGGCAAGCGCCTCAGCAGACAACCCGCTTGCGGACGTGACCCCAGTAGGCCGTCCCCGCGAGGCCGCAGGCGGCGGTTAAGGTCGTCAGCGCCAGGAGCCGATAGACCTGCCCTTTCGAGATCTTCATCGGGGCGGCGGGGTCCAGCAGATCGGGCGCACGCGAGATCAGCTCGAGCGTCCGCCCCCCGAACAGGATCGGCCACATGCAGGCGAGCCGCAGGCGGACCTCGCGCCGCGGGATCGCCAGCGTATAGCACCAGCCTTGGTCCAGGTGTTCCAGGGCCTGGGCGATCACCCGTCGCAGCACCGGCCTGAGCGCTGGCAGGGCCTCCTGCCGCAAGAGCTGCGCCGGATCGAGCCCCGCTTCCCGGAGCAGGCTCTTGGGCAGGTAGCAGCGGCCCCGTTTGAGATCCTTCGCCACGTCCTTGAGGACGTTCGTGAGCTGGAGCCCCTTGCCGAACCGCACGCCGACCTCTGCCATTGCCCGGACATCCCAGTGCGCCAGCGAGGGCAGGTGCGCGCAGACCATTTCGGTCCAGAACTCTCCCACGCACCCGGCGACGTAGTATGTGTACTGGTCGAGGTCAGCCTCGGTCTCAAGGGCCACGATCTCCCCCGTCGGGTTCGCATGGAACACGGTGAGGTCCATCTCCATGCCGAGCGTCAGGGTTCGCATGAGCCGCGCGAGTCGCTCCCAATCCCCGGGCTCCAGCCCCTCGGCGAGGCGGAAGCAGTCCTCCAGCCGCTCCAGCAATGTCCGCTCTGAGGAAGGGAGCTGGCTCGGCACGAGCGCCGCCTGGAGGGCCCGGATCTCCGACCTGTCGGGAGCGGCTTCGCCGAACTGGGCGCGGAACCGCCGGAGCAGGTCCAGGCGGTGGGCCGACTCGATCAGGCCCGTGTCGGCAATCGTGTCCGCCGCCCGCGCGAAGAGGTAGGCGAGCCCGATCTGGGTTCGCACGGACGCGGGCACGACGGCCAGGGTCAGGTAAAAGGAGCGCGACACGCGCTTGAGGAGATCGCGCAGCAGCTCGCGCTGGCGGGGCTCTCCGGGAGGCGAAGGCGTCACTCGCGGACTTCCAGCCGGCCTTCCATCCCCTTCTCCCGGTGACTGGCGGCAAAGGGGATGGGCGGCTTCTTATCGCAGAAGAACGGATAACTCCCCGGTTTGGCGGGCGTGAACCGGACCGTGACCGTCTGGCCGGCCTTGACATCCTGGCTGATCTCGAGCCCGGCTTCCGGGTCCTTCAGCAGGAAATTGTGCGGCACGATGAATGTGACGCTGGTGAGGGTCAATTCGACCGGCTTGCCCGCCTGCACGACCAGATGATCCGGCGCGTACGAGTAGCTGTCGAGCGTGATGGTGGCCCGCTGCACGCCGTCCTGGTCCACCTTCAACACGAGGGGCTCCCCTGCCCGCACGCCCGACCAGGTCGCGACGGTCGCCAGCACCAACCCTCCAACCACGTTCCAGCGATAAGGGTTTTTCATGCGCGTCGTTCTATCAGAGGGCGCTCTGCCCGTCAACCGTGCCCGGCGAGCCCGTCGCAGCGCCTCGCCGCTCTCGGCAGCCCGGCCTTGACTGGCCAGACCGCGGCCTTATCTCTGCCCACACAGCCAACCGAGCCGCCTATTTCCGTGAATTTCCCTGCGACAGCCTGTATAATATGCGCGCCTCGCCCCGTCGGAGCCTTATACTACTCCAGGGGGGTCAGGCGAGCGAGAAATGGAGGATTGCAATGAAGTGGTTGAAGGGCATCGTGCTCCTGCTGATCGCCAATGTCCTGGTCTTCGTGACCCTGTCCATCACCTTCCACGTGCTGGTGAACTTCATCCTTCCTGCCTTCGGGATTGACGTCCGCGGAGCCGTCAACCAGCAGGACCTCGTCTGGGCAATGGTGATCGGTTTCGGTGGGGCGTTCATCAGCCTCGCCTTCTCCAAGCAACTGGCTAGGTCGTGGCTGGACTGCTACCAGATCGTCCACCCCCGGACCCCTGCGGAGCAGGTGATCTACGGGACCGTGCAGGAGATCGCCCAGCGGCTGCGCATCCAGATGCCGGAGGTCTGGGTCTATGACTCGGACGACCCGAACGCCTTTGCGACCGGCCCGACCAAGAACAACGCCATGGTGGCTGTCTCCACGGGCCTGCTGAACAACTTGAACGAGCAGGAAGTGCGGGCGGTGCTCGCTCATGAGATGGGCCATGTCTTTAACGGCGACATGTTCACGACGACGGTCCTGGCCGGTCTGATGAATACCTTTGTCTACTTCATCAGCCGGTGGGTCTACCGGCAGCTCGCTGAGCGGAACGAAGCCCTGGCGTTCGCCGTCTATTTTCTGCTTCAGACCCTGCTCTCGTTCCTGGCGATGATCCCGATCGCCTGGTTCTCCCGGCGCAGGGAGTTCGCCGCCGATGCGTTCGCGGCCAAGGTCTACGGCCGGGATGCGATGATCTCGGCCCTGCACGCGATCGACCGATGGGTCAAGCGGGCGCAGATGGAGTACACGACGCAGGACGCCTTGGCCACAATGAAGATTTCGGGGAAGTCCAGCGGGTTTCTGCACCTGTTCGCGACCCACCCGCCGATCGAGGCGCGGGTGGCGGCGCTACAGCAGTTGTGAGCGTGATCAGGCACCAGCGTATAGCCCGGGCGGCTCGAAGGCTGGCGTTGGCGGCGGCCTTCGGGATCATGGCGGGCTGCGGGCCGAGCTATTCGCTCGCACCGACGCCCGCGGAGGCCTCGGAGATGACCAGCGCCCTCCGCTCCAGGCTAGGTCTTCTTGATGAAGCTAATGTGGTCCTTGTATTCGTGGATAGCCGCTTCTAGGGCCTTCGCCCCCAGCGGAATGTTCGCCTCCAGGACCGCCTCGACCTCCTTCTCGTCAATAACCACCTCGTAGCGATCCTGGACGTTGGTCAGGACGGCGCCCTGCTTGACGTCGCGCGGCATAAAAATCTCGTACCACACCTCCTTCTCCACCAGGCAGACGTCGCGAAAGCGCTCGTAGAGCAGCTTCAGTTTCTCGGGATCCGTCTCCTTCATGCGCCCCTCCGCAAGCGAGGCTCAGCCAATCAATGCTCGTGCCCGCACCCGCTGCCCTCGGAGCCCGGCATCGCCCGCGGAGCCGGGATGTTGGTGAGGTTCAGCGGTGTGGGATCGGGTCTAGAGACGCCGAACTCGCCGGACCGAGCCGCAAACGAGGACAGGACGCGCCGGATCGGAGCCCCGCACTCCCGGCAGGCTGTCAGGGCCGGCTCCGCGAGCCGCTGGAGATATTCCTTCCGACGTGTGCAGGGCGTCTCCCGCCGGCACTGGTCCGCGACGTACTCGTAGATCGGCATGCTCCTCCCTGCCTGGAGTTGGCGCTCCGGAATCGGCCCGCGTCGGGTTGGAAGAAGTTACTTCTGCGTGGATGCGCTGGCCGGAGCGACCTGGTCGGCGATGTGAAATCGCATGGTCCCGACCTTGTTCACCGCGTGGAACGGCTGTTGCCCCAGGGGCGTGACGTAGATGTGCACCTGGTAGGTTCCCTTCTTCCACCCGTCGGCCGGCTTTTTCAGCTCTAGGAAGCCGTAGCGCTCGTGGCCGGGCACCTCCAGGGTGTCGCGGCCTACCGGCTGCTCGGGAATGCTCCCCTGCTCGTCCTCCAGAAACCACTGGGCGCTGAACTGCGCGGGGTCTTCCAACGGAGCCACTTCGAACACGATGTAGACGGCGGGCGTGTCAGGGGTGAAGACCGTCGTCGGTTCGATCGGCTTGAGGCGGGGGTCCTGGGTGTACCACCCCTTGCGGCCGAAGCTGTCCCACTCGACCTCGTATCCCTTGGCAGCCTTGATCCAGACGAAGATGGACTGAGGGACGCCGCGTCGCTGCTCGTCGAACGAGGGCGCCTTGGTAGGCTCAAACTCCGTGACGCTCTGCTCCTTGGGCGCCAACAGCTCCTTGGCCTGCACCCGGTCCGTCTGAACGGCCAGGACCCCAGCGACCAATGCTAGGAGCCCGTTGAGCAGGATGCCGTACCACCTGGTCAGACCATCGGTGCGGTGGCTCATCGCTCACCTCCCGGCCTGCGCTCGATCCAAGTCAGCTCACAATCGCCGGATTAGTTGTTAGCCTACTCCAACCGTCACATGAATTCAACTCGCCGTCCTCCCGACGCCTGACGGCGAGGCCGGTCGTTGCCTTGGCCCTCTGGTATAATGCGCCCGGTCCGAGTCCGATCGCAACGGAGGCCCCGCCTTCGCTTGACAGACGGCCCTCCGCGTGGAGCGCCTCGCCCGGGGGAGTGCCGCGGCGGCTGGCGGCCTGCCGTCGCGCTTGAATGGCATAGGAAATGCGCGTGGTGTCGGAACAGACGAGCGCGGGCTCCCCCCCAGGTGATCGGCAGAACTCGCACTGGGAGCGGAGCCGCCGTTATGGAATCCGCGAGGGCGCCTTGCAGGCGGCGGCCCAGGGAGGCGGTGAGTCCTTCCTCTCCGCCTTCGCCTTGCTGCTGCACGCCTCTCCCTTCCAGATCGGCGTGCTGTCGGCCCTCCCCCAGCTCATCGGCACCTGGTCCCAGTTGCTCTCGGTCAAGATCCTGGCGCGCCTCTCTCGCCGTCGGCCGCTTATCCTGGCCAGCGCCGCAGGCCAAGCCATCATCTGGGTGCCGCTGTTCCTGCTTCCCTTGCTGTTTCCAAACCAGGGGCCGTGGATCCTCGTCGCCTGCGTGCTGGCCTACGTGGCGGTGGGCCACCTGGGCGTGCCGGCTCTGTGCAGTCTGCTTACCGACCTCGTCGCAGCGGACCGACGCGGGGCCTATTTTGCGCATCGGGCGAAGGTCATGGCCGTGATCAGCTTCTGGGCGCTCTGCGGGGCCGGGCTGGTGCTCCATTGGGCCCACACGCGGGACGTCCCCTGGCTCGGGTTCGCGCTGATTTTCCTGGGAGCTTCCACGGCCAGGGCCCTGTCCGCCTTCCTGCTCGCCCGCATTGATGAAGCACTCCTGCCTGCGTCGAGGGAGGCGGAGATCCACCTGCTCGAATTCCTCTGGCACGAGCGGAGCGCCGATTTTCAGCGCTTCCTGCTCTTCTCCGGACTCATGCACCTGTGCGTCCTGATTGCCGGCCCCTTCTTCGTCATCTACCTGCTGAGGGATCTGCACCTGACCTATGTGCAGTACGCCGTATGGCTGGCGGCTGGGACGCTGGGCCAGTTCCTCACGTTGAAGCCCTGGGGTCGAATCAGTGACCGGTACGGGAATAAGAAGCTCTTGACCGCGACCGGCTTGCTGGTGCCGTTTCTGCCGATGCTCTATTTACTGGGCACCAGCTTCCCGTTCTTGGTCGCCGTGAACTTCGTGGGTGGGGTCATCTGGGCGGGACTGCTCCTGGGGTTGCAAAACTACGTCTTTGACGCGGTCAGGGCGGAAGATCGGGCCAAAGGAGTGGCTGTCTGGAACGCGGTGAACGCGGGCGGCTGGTTCGTGGGCGCCATGCTGGGGGGCTGGCTCGCCTCGTGGCTCCCCGGCGCGATCACCCTGCCCGGCGTCGAACTGCGCTTCGTTTCGAACCTGCCGCTGGTCTTCTTTATCTCTGGCCTGCTCCGCCTGGGGGTCTCCGCCTGTTTGCTGCGGACCTTCGGAGAGCCGCGGCCCGTCGAGCCCATCTCGCATCGCCGGCTCTTCCGGGAGCTGCCGCTCGTCAAACCGCTCAGCGACGCCTGGACCGTCAGGACGCGACCTCGCACGGGCGGGCGGAGCTCCGAAGTTACGGATGCTGCGCCGGGCTCGCCGGGCCCCTGACCGACTCGTGTTCCTCCTGCTGCATCTTGTCGAAGAATCGGTCGGAGTCGCTCCGGATCTCGTTGACGGATCGAGGCGGCGGCTCCTTGGGCTCCGACGCACACCCCGAGACCGCCACCCACCCCAGCAGCGCCGCGGAGTACGCGAGCGCCCTGAGCCCGACGATCCACGCCTGCCTCCCTGCCGCTGCCCGTTGTTCCATGCGTCTCCCCTTTCGTCGGTCCGGCCTTCAGTCGCCGTTCCGAAGACTCCCCGTCAGCGGAACGCCCGCCACAGGTCGGCGGCGGTCCGATCCACGCCCCGATCCAGCGCCGCCCGGATCAACGGCTGCATGCGGGACTCACGGAAGAACAGAGACGACCGCGGATCTACGCCCTCCACCTGGGCCACTACCACGTTATAGAACACCACCTCCGCGCTCTCGACCACGATGATCTTGCTGGTGAACAGGAACGGTGGAAGGTCTCCAGAATACTTCGCAAAGACCCGATCCCGGAGGGTCGGCCCTTCGATCCGGTACCACAGGACACCGTCCGCCCCCAGGAAACGGCCGAGGTGGACGGCGGTCCGATCCGAAACCAGTCCGGCCATCTGCAGCCGCTGCTCGTCAAGCAAGGTCGGCAGATCGGAGCGTTCCACGATCTGCAGCGACGGGCGCTGCGCCTTCAGGAGAAAGGTTGCACCGGCAAGACGGACATAGGCCGCCGCCATATCGCGATCCGTGGTGCGGGGATACACGACCGCCAGGCGCGCGATGTGCTCGGGGATCCGGGTGGCGGGCGAGAGACTGCTTGTCACGTTCGCCGAGGACTCCGCCCGCGGCTCCCAGACCTGACACCCCTGGAACAGGCAGCTCAGCGCGACCCCGACCGCAGTGAAAGCCAGTTGCTTCCCTCCTGCCATGGTCCACCCTCTGCCAGCGCCCGGCCGACGCGCGTCCTTCGTTTGTATCCTACCGCAGCGGTCCACCAAAAACCATGGCTGCGTTCCGCCCGCTTGACTCCCGCTTTCGGCGGTGTCTATGCTCGCACCACTGTGGAATGGCGCCCAGATTCCAGCGCGAGGGGCCCCGATGTCGCTCCATGACCGATTGTCCGAGGATCTGAAAACGGCGACGAAGGCAAAAGACCAGGTACGGATGGATGTCATCCGGATGATCAAAGCCGCCATCCTGAACAAGGAGCTGGAGCTGAAGAAGCACCTGGATGATGCAGCGATGAGCTGCGTCATGGCCACCTTGGTGAAGCAGCGCCGGGAAGCGGCCGATCAGTACCAGAAAGCCAACCGGACCGACCTCGCCGCACGGGAGCTGCGGGAGATCGCGATCATCGAGGGCTATCTGCCCAAGGCACCGTCTTCGGAGGAGATCGCCCAGGTCGTCGAGGCTATCCTGCGCGAGACTGGCGCGAGGACGTTGAAGGACATGGGGACCGTCATGAAGCAGGCCATGGCAAGACTCGCCGGACAGGCGGTGGACGGAAAACAGGTCAGCGAGCTCTTGCGGGCTAGACTGCAGTCGGCGGAGCAGGTGGGAGGCAGTCGGCCCGGTGACGCATGAGCGCGCGGGGAAGACGGCGGTGGTGACGGGCTATTGTCGAGGAGGGCCGCGGTGAGGCCACGAGCTTGGCTGGCGGGCCTAGCTCCCCTTGCCTTGGCGTTGGGGCTGGCCTCGGAAGGGACCCTCGCCGAGGTGCCGGTAGACAAGCTCGTGGACCTGACCGGCCGCGCCAGCGCCGTCGTCACGCTAAAGGCTCATGATAACTTCTCTAACGAATTCACCTTCGACGTGCGGGTTC
>CAZTUO010000107.1:0-9950 GCA_964616355.1 uncultured Nitrospira sp. | reverse complement strand
GGCGCCGTCGTGCACCTCGCCCATCCGATGAGACACCCCGGTGTAGTAGAGGATCCGCTCGGTCGTCGTGGTCTTCCCGGCATCAATGTGGGCCATGATGCCGATGTTGCGCGTCCGATCCAGTGGGACTTGCCTGCCCAAAACCGCCCTCCAGAAAAACAAACATGCTGCAGCGCCGCGCTGCAGCCCAGGCTGTGAAACGGGAACCGCCTGTCAGTCCGCAGCGAGGCCCAACTGCAGCACGAGAAAAACAGGCTACCAGCGATAGTGCGCGAAGGCCTTGTTCGCCTCCGCCATCCGGTGCGTGTCCTCCTTCTTCTTGACGGAGGCGCCCGTGTTGTTCGCGGCGTCCAGCAGCTCGCCGGCCAACTTCTCCTGCATGCTCTTACCGCCGCGCGCTTTCGCGCAGAGCTTGATCCAGCGGAAGGCAAGCGCCTGCCGCCGCACCGGCCGAATCTCGACCGGCACCTGGTAAGAGGCGCCGCCCACGCGCCGCGACTTGACCTCCACCACCGGCTTCACGTTGTCGACCGCGGCCCGGAACACCTTCAGGGGATCGCTGCCCGTCTTTTGCTGGATGAGATCGAAGGCCCCGTAGCAGATCCGCTCGGCCGTGCTCTTCTTCCCGCGCGACATCAGCACGTTGATGAACTTACCGACCGTCTTGTCCTGGTACCGCGGATCTGGAGGTGCTTCCCGGTACCCAACCGTTTGTCCTCGTGGCATGGAGTTCCTCTGGAGCTCAGCAGCCTCTTTCCTTTATCACAGCTACCTTCCCCTGCACCTTTACTTGGGCCGCTTCGCCCCATACTTCGAGCGACCCTGCTTTCGGTTGGCCACCCCGACCGCGTCCAGCGCGCCGCGAATGATGTGGTACCGGACGCCGGGCAGGTCCTTCACGCGACCGCCACGCACGAGCACGATCGAGTGCTCCTGCAGGTTGTGGCCTTCCCCGGGAATATACGTGGTGACCTCGATCCCGTTCGTGAGCCGCACCCGGGCCACCTTCCGCAAGGCCGAGTTCGGCTTCTTCGGCGTGACCGTATAAACCCGGAGACAGACTCCGCGCTTCTGCGGGCAGCGCTTGAGCGCCGGGCTTTTGGTCTTCCCGACCGCGAGCCGCCGGCCGTGCCGCACCAGTTGGTTGATGGTTGGCATACGTCCTTTCCCTCGTGTCGCCGCCCGTCGCGGGGCTCATCGCCCAAAGCCGGCGAATTATAATGAACCCATTTCGTACTGTCAAGCGAACCGCGATCAGCCCCACGCTAGCTGCCGAGCGCGTCGGCTCTCTCGCTCGGCTCTGCGGCCTGCGGAAGCCCGAGCGGACCTTTCTCCAGGGCCGCGACCGGCTCGTCCTTCTTCGCACTGATGACGAACGTGTCGCGGTACTCGGTGAACCCCGTCCCCGCCGGAATCAGCCGCCCCACGATCACATTTTCCTTGAGCCCCAGCAGCGGGTCCTCCTTGCCGTTGATCGCCGCCTCGGTGAGCACTCGCGTTGTCTCCTGGAAGGAGGCCGCCGAGATGAAGCTGTCCGTCGTGAGCGCCGCCTTCGTGATGCCGAGCAGCACCGGCTTGCCCAGGGCCGGTCGGCCGCCCTTGGCCAGGACCCGCTCGTTCTCTTCCTCGAAGACGAACTTGTTGACCTGGCTGCCGGGCAGGAACTCCGTATCGCCCGGATCTTCGATGCGGACTTTCCGCAGCATCTGCCGAACGATGATCTCGATGTGCTTGTCGTTGATGGACACGCCCTGGAGCCGATAGACGTCCTGGACCTCGTCCACCAGATACTTCTGCAGCTCCTTGGGGCCGAGCACGTCGAGGATATCGTGGGGATTGGCGGACCCGTCCATCAGGGGCTCGCCGGCCCGGACCCAGTCCCCTTCGTGGACGTTGACGTGCTTGCCCTTGGGAATGAAGTACTCCTTCACGTCGCCCATCTTGTTGTCGACGAGGACCTTGCGCATGCCCTTGACGAAGCCCGCATAGGAGACCTCGCCGTCAATCTCACTGATGACCGCGTGCTCCTTCGGCTTGCGGGCCTCGAACAGCTCGGCGACGCGCGGCAGACCGCCGGTGATGTCCTTGGTCTTCGTGGTTTCGCGCGGGATCTTGGCCAGCACATCGCCCGGGTGCACCATCTGGCCCTTCTCGACCAGGATGTGGGCGCCGACCGGCAGCAAGTAGCGCGCCACGGAGGTCGGGCTCCCCACCTTGGCCGTCTTGCCGCCCTCATCCTTGATCGAGATGCGGGGCCGGAGCGTGGCGCCCGAATGCTCGATCACGACCTTGCGGGAGAGCCCGGTGACCTCGTCGAGCTCCTCCTTCATTGTCACGCCTTCGATGATGTCGCCGTAGGCCACCTTGCCGCCGACCTCGGTCAAAATCAGCAGCGAATAAGGGTCCCACTCGACGAGCTTCTGGCCGACCTCGACGCGATCGCCGTCCTTGACTTTGATCTTGGCCCCGTACATCACCGGGTATTTCTCACGCTCGCGGCCGGTCTCGTCGTAGATCGCAATCTTCGCGTTACGGTTCATCACGACCCACTCGCCTTCCTTGTTCCGGACGGCGATGCCGGCATTGGGGATGTCCGCGTTCTTCTTCGCGTCGAAGCTCAGGAACCGCATGGTGCCCGCGTGCTTGGCCTCCAGCACCGTCTGCTCGACGACCTTGCTCGCCGTGCCGCCGATGTGGAAGGTCCGCATCGTGAGCTGGGTGCCGGGCTCGCCGATGGACTGGGCCGCGATCACGCCGACGGGCTCCCCTTTTTCGACCAGGCGGCCGCGCGCGAGGTCGCGCCCGTAGCACCGGCGGCAGACGCCACGCCGGGACTGACAGGTCAGCACCGAGCGGATCTTCACGCGGTCCACGCCGGCCTCGACGATGCTCCTGGCTCGCTCCTCGTCAATCTCCTCGTTCGCCTTGACGATGATCTCCCCCGTGAGCGGGTCGCGGATGTCCTCGCCAGCCAGCCGCCCCAGGATGCGCTCCTCCAGCGGCTGGATAATCTCGCCACCCTCGACCAGCGCGGTAACCACGATCCCGTCGGTCGTCCCGCAGTCGTCCTCGCTGACGATCACGTCCTGCGAGATGTCCACGAGCCGGCGGGTCAGGTAGCCGGAGTTGGCTGTCTTCAAGGCCGTGTCCGCCAACCCCTTCCGGGCACCGTGCGTCGAGATGAAGTACTGCAGCACGGTCAAGCCCTCGCGGAAGTTGGCGGTGATCGGGGTCTCGATGATCTCCCCCGACGGCTTGGCCATCAACCCGCGCATGCCGCCGAGCTGGCGGATCTGCTGCGAGCTGCCGCGCGCGCCGGAGTCGGCCATCATGAAGATTGGGTTGAACGGCCCCTGGTTCCGCGCGTCGCCGCCGCCCGCCGCCAGCTCCTTCATCATCTCGTTGGCGACCTGCTCGGTGACGTGCGCCCAGATGTCGATGACCTTGTTGTACCGCTCGCCGTTCGTGATGAGGCCCTCGCCGTACTGCTTCTCAATCTCGTTGACCTCCCGCTGGGCTTTGGCAATCAGCTCCTCCTTCTTCGCGGGGATGTGCATGTTGTCAATGCAGATCGAGACGCCGGCCTTGGTCGCGTAGTGGAAGCCGATGTCCTTGATCTTGTCGAGCAGCAGCACGGTCTCCTTGTGCCCGGCCTGTCGGTAGACCGTGTCAATGAGCTTGGTCATCTCCTTCTTGGTCATGAGCTGGTTCGCGTGCGCGAACGGGATCGAAGGCGGCAGGATCTCCCCGAGCAGCACGCGCCCCACCGTCGTGTTGACGAGGGCGCCCTCGATCCGGACCTTGATCTTCGCGTGCTCCTCGACTTCGCCCGCATCGTAGGCGATGCGCACCTCCTCGGGCGACGCAAAGACCTTGCCCTCCCCCTTGGCTCCAGGCCGCTCCTTCGTCAGCCAGTAGCAGCCCAGCACCATGTCCTGCGAGGGCACAGCGATCGGCTTCCCGTTGGCTGGGGACAGGATGTTGTTGATGGACATCATGAGCACCCGGGCCTCGATCTGCGCCTCGACCGAGAGCGGCACGTGCACCGCCATCTGGTCGCCGTCGAAGTCCGCGTTGAACGCGGCGCAGACGAGCGGGTGCAGCCGGATCGCTTTTCCCTCGACGAGCACCGGATCGAAGGCCTGGATGCCCAGCCGGTGCAGGGTGGGCGCGCGGTTCAGCAGCACGGGGTGCTCGCGGATGACCTCGTCGAGCACGTCCCAGACCTCCGGCCGTTCCTTTTCCACCAGGCGCTTGGCGCTCTTGATCGTGGTCGCCGCCCCGCGCTCCTCCAGCTTGTGGAAGATGAAGGGCTTGAACAGCTCGAGCGCCATCTTCTTGGGCAGGCCGCACTGGTGCAGCCGCAGCTCGGGACCCACCACGATGACCGACCGGCCCGAGTAGTCCACGCGCTTGCCCAGCAGGTTCTGGCGGAACCGTCCCTGCTTGCCTTTCAGCATGTCGCTGAGCGACTTGAGGGGGCGCTTGTTCGGCCCGCGGATCGCGCGCCCGCGCCGCCCGTTGTCGAACAGAGCGTCCACCGCCTCCTGGAGCATGCGCATCTCGTTCCGGATAATCACCCCTGGCGCCTTCAGCTCAATGAGGCGCTTGAGGCGGTTGTTCCGGTTGATGACGCGGCGGTACAGGTCGTTCAGGTCGGAGGTCGCGAATCGGCCGCCGTCCAGCGGTACCAACGGCCGCAGCTCCGGCGGGAGCACCGGGATCACGTCCATGACCATCCATTCGGGCTTGTTGCCGGACTTGCGGAACGCCTCGATCACCTTCAGGCGCTTGGCGTACTTCTTCTTCAACGCCGCGGACGTGGAGACCTTGGCTTTGGCGTGCAGCTCGTCCCAGAGCTGGTTGATGTCCACCTTCCGCAGCAACTCGCGGATGGCTTCCGCGCCGATCCCGGCCTTAAAGGCGCTCGCGCCATACTGCTCCTGGAGGCTCCGGAGCTTCTCCTCCGTGAGGAGCTCCCTCTCCCGGAGCGGCGTGTCGCCCGGATCCACCACGACGTAGCTCTCGAAATAGAGGATCTTCTCCAGATTCTTGAGGCTCATGTCCAGGAGCGTGCCGATGCGGCTGGGGACCCCTTTGAGAAACCAGATGTGCGCGACCGGAGCGGCGAGCTCGATGTGGCCCATCCGTTCCCGGCGCACCTTCGACTGGATCACCTCGACGCCGCACTTGTCGCAGACGATGCCGCGGTGCTTCATCCGCTTGTACTTGCCGCAGTTGCACTCCCAGTCCTTGATCGGGCCGAAGATCTTGGCGCAGAACAGGCCGTCCTTCTCCGGTTTGAAGGACCGGTAGTTAATGGTCTCTGGCTTTTTGACCTCGCCGTACGACCAGGACCGGATCTTTTCGGGAGAGGCGATGCGAATCCGCATGGAGTCGAAGGACACGGAATCGCGTGGCTTCTCGAACAGGGTGTAAATGCCTTCCAAGGTTGGTCCCTCCCTTTAGAGACCGTGATGGGTGACGAGTGATGCGCGACGAGAAGGCATGCCCGTTTAGCCCCAGCCCGTCATGCGTCACCCGCGACCCGTTGCACGCTCGGAGCAACGGGTGCCCCACGTCACCGGTGTTCACTCCTTCGCCTTGATCAGCTCCACGTCGAGCCCGAGGCTCTGCAACTCCTTCACCAACACGTTGAAGGACTCCGGCAGGCCCGGCTCCAAGAATGGCTCGCCTTTGACGATGGCCTCGTACATCCGGGACCGGCCTGGCACGTCGTCGGACTTCACCGTCAGGAACTCCTGGAGCGTGGAAGCCGCGCCGTAGGCCTGCAGGGCCCAGACCTCCATCTCGCCCAGCCGCTGCCCCCCGAACTGGGCTTTCCCGCCCAACGGCTGCTGCGTGACCAGCGAGTAGGGCCCGATCGAACGGGCATGGATCTTGTCGTCCACCAGATGGTGCAGCTTCAGCATGTACATGTAGCCGACGGTCACCGGGCTGCCGAACGGCTCGCCGGTGCGGCCGTCGTAGAGCGTCGTCTGGCCGCTCGACGGGAGCTTCGCCTTCTTGAGCAGATCCTTGATCTCCTTTTCCGAGGCGCCGTCGAAGACCGGGCTGGCCACGTGGAGCCCGAGCGTCTTGGCCGCCCACCCCAGGTGCGTCTCCAGGATCTGGCCGACGTTCATCCGCGAGGGCACGCCCAGCGGGTTCAGGACGATCTCGACCGGCGTCCCGTCCGGGAGGTAGGGCATGTCCTCCTCCGGCAGGATCCGGGAGACCACCCCCTTGTTCCCGTGCCGGCCGGCCATCTTGTCACCCACAGAGATCTTCCGCTTCATCGCGATGTAGACCTTGACGAGCTTGATCACGCCGGGCGGCAGCTCGTAGCCCCGCTTCAGCCGCCCAACCTTCTCGTCGTAGAGGGTCTGGAGGATCTCGATCTGTTCCTTGGCCTGCCGCTCGATCTCGTCGAGCGCCTTCTGCTCGTCGGGATCGCTCAGGATGATGTGCCGGATGTTGTCGTCCGAGAGCTTCTTCAGGATCTCGGCTGTCAGCTTGCCCTTCTTCTTGAGGATGACCTCGCCCGATTCGGGGTCCATGAGGTCGCGGCCCACGACCTTGCCGAGCAGCAGCTTCCGGATCTTCTTGTTCTTCTCCTCCTCGATGATTCGCAGCTCGTCCTGATGGTCGCGCTGGAGCTTGAGCACGTCCTCACTCTCGATCGTACGCGACCGCTCGTCCTTGTCGAGCCCCTTGCGGGAGAAGATCTTCACGTCCACCACGATCCCCTCGACGCCCGGCGGCACGGTCAGGGACGTGTCCTTCACGTCGCCGGCCTTCTCCCCGAAGATCGCGCGGAGCAGCTTCTCCTCGGGCGTGAGCTGCGTCTCGCCCTTGGGCGTCACCTTGCCGACCAGGATGTCGCCGGGCTTGACCTCGGCGCCGATCCGGATGATGCCGCTTTCGTCGAGGTTCCGGAGCGCCTCTTCCCCCAGGTTCGGGATGTCGCGGGTGATCTCCTCCTTGCCGAGCTTGGTGTCGCGCGCCTCCACCTCGAACTCCTCGATGTGGATCGAGGTGAACACGTCCTCCCGGACCAGCTTCTCGCTGATGAGGATCGCGTCCTCGAAGTTGTACCCGCCCCAGGGCATGAACGCGACCAGCACGTTGCGGCCCAGAGCCAGCTCGCCCCGGTCAATGGCCGGACCGTCCGCAAGCACCTGGCCCTTCTTGACTGGCTGGCCGACGCGGACGATCGGCCGCTGGTTGATGCAGGTGTTCTGGTTGGATCGCTGGAATTTGACCAGATCGTAGACGTCCAACATGGCCTCGCTCCGGCGCGATCCCTCGCTCTTTTTGGGCTCGGCCCGGACGACGATGCGCGTGGCGTCTACGCTCTCAACGACCCCGCCACGCTTCGCGAGCACGACGTACCCGGAGTCCCGCGCGACCACCGCTTCCATGCCGGTGCCGACGAGCGGCGCCTCGGTCTTGATCAACGGCACCGCCTGGCGCTGCATGTTCGAACCCATCAGCGCGCGGTTGGCGTCGTCATGCTCGAGGAAGGGCACCAACGCCGTCGCGACGCTGACAACCTGCTTGGGCGAGACGTCCATGTACTCGATCTTATCGGGCGTCGTGGTCACGAAGTCCCCGCCGTACCGCGCGGACACAGTCTCCGACACGATGCGCCCTGACGCATCCATCTTGGTATTGGCCTGGGCGATGTAGTGCCGCTCCCCCTCGATCGCCGACAGGTACTCGATCTCGTCGGTGACGCGGCCCTTGCGGACCTTCCGGTACGGCGCCTCGATGAAGCCGAACTCGTTGATCCGTGCGTAGGTGGCGAGCGAGGTGATCAGCCCGATATTCGGCCCTTCCGGCGTCTCGATGGGGCAGATGCGGCTGTAGTGCGACGGATGGACGTCGCGCACCTCGAACCCGGCCCGTTCGCGCGTGAGCCCGCCGGGGCCCAGGGCGGAGAGCCGCCGCTTGTGCGTGATCTCCGCCAGCGGGTTGGTCTGGTCCATGAACTGGGAGAGCTGGCTGCTGCTGAAGAACTCCTTGATCGCCGCCACCACCGGTTTGGCGTTGATCAGATCGTGCGGGAGCACCGTCTCCATGTCCAGCAGGTTCATCCGCTCCTTGATGCTCCGCTCCATCCGCACGAGGCCCAGCCGGAACTGGTTCTCCAGCAGCTCGCCCACGGACCGGACCCGCCGGTTGCCCAAGTGGTCAATGTCGTCGATCTCGCCCTTGCCCATCTTCAGGTTGACGAGGTACCGGATCACCTCGACGATGTCCTGGGGCGTCAGCGTCCGCTGCTCGAGCGGGAAGTCGAGCCCGAGCTTCGTGTTCAGCTTGAGCCGCCCGACTGGTGAGAGGTCGTAGCGCTTCGAGTTGTGAAACAGGTTGTCGAAGAGAATCTTCGCGGTCTCAATGGAGGGCGTCTCGCCGGGCCGGAGGCGTTTGTAGATCTCGACCATTGCCTCTTCCTTCGAGCCGGTCCGCTCCATCTCGAGGGTGTCGAGGATCACCGGCGTCGCCGTAGTGCTGTCGAGGTAGATGACCTTGAAGCTCTCGACGTCGCTCGCCAGGATCTTCTCGAGGGCGGCCTGCGTCAGCCGCTGGTTCTTGTCGAGGATTTTTTCCTTGGTGGCCGGATCCACCAGTTCCGTCAGCACCGCCCGGCCGACCAGCTCCGCGGGGTTGACCGGAATCTCCTTTACCCCCTCGGCCTTCATCCGGGCGATCACGGTCTTGGTGAGCTTGGCGCCCTCGCGGACGATCGGCTCCCGGCTGCCCTTCTGCATCACCTCCACGGGACACTTGAGCCCGTGGTGGATTTCGGGGTCCAGCTTGCGGAGCAGCTTGCCCTTGGAGACCCGGATCTCCTCCACCGGATAATAGAGCTTGAGCAGGTCGTCCGACGAGTAGCCGAACGCCTTCAGCAGGATCGTGGCCGGCATTTTCCGCCGCCGGTCAATCCGGACGTAGAGGATGTCCCGGGCGTCGAACTCGAAGTCGAGCCAGGAACCCCGGTACGGAATGATCCGGGCGGAATAGAGCACCTTGCCGCTCGCGTGAGTCCGGCCCTTGTCGTGCGTGAACGACGCGCCGGGTGAGCGGTGGAGCTGGCTGACGACCACGCGCTCGGTGCCGTTGATGATGAAGGTGCCGCGCTCGGTCATGAGGGGCAGCTCGCCGACGTACACCTCCTGCTCGCGCACGTCGAGCACCGGCTTCTTCTGCCCCTTGTCCTCTTTGTCGAAGACGACCAGCCGGACCCGGATCTTGAGGGGCACCGCATAGGTCATCCCCTGCTCGAGACATTCCCGCACGTCGTACTTGGGCGTCCCGAGCGAGTAGCTGGAGAACTCCAGGATGGCGGTGTTGTTGTAATCTGCGATCGGGAACACGCTGGTCAGCGCGGCCTGCAGTCCCTTGTCCTCCCGACGATCCGGCTCGGCCTCCATCTGCAGGAACTGCTCGTACGACCGCTTCTGGATTTCGATCAGGTCAGGGATGTCAATGTTCGCGCGAATTTTCGAGAAATCCTTCCGCTCGATCGTGCCATTGACAGTCGGTTCCGACATGCCGTGCTCCTCCAGGGTGAATCGTCAGGCTCCACCGGCGCGCCCCGCTGGCCGCCGGGCGCCGCCACGCGTCGCTCCCCGGTCCTCGCCTACTTGATCTCGATCTTCGCACCGCTCTCTTCGAGCTTCTTCTTGATGGTCTCGGCCTCTTCCTTGGTCACACCTGTTTTGACCGGCTTGGGCGCACCCTCGACCAAGTCCTTGGCCTCCTTGAGGCCCAGGCTCGTGATCTCGCGGACGACCTTGATGACCTGGATCTTCTTGTCCGCCGCCGCGCTGGCCAGGATGACGTCGAAGGCGGTCTTCTCCTCGGCCGGCGCCGCCGCCGGCCCGCCGCCCGCCGGCGCCGCCGCCACGGCCACCGGGGCCGCCGAGGTCACTCCGAAGCGCTCC
>CAZTUO010000106.1:0-9984 GCA_964616355.1 uncultured Nitrospira sp. | reverse complement strand
CTGCTCGCGGACGAACCGTCGCTTGACCTCGGCGCTCTCCTCGAACGCCGCCACCGCGCGCTCCTTCATGGCAGCGGCATTCTAGGGGCAAGCCGCGCGCACTGTCAAACCGGGTCAGCCGCGGGAGCAAGCGCAGGCGGCACGTCGGCGACCGGCCCCTGCGGCGTGGCCTGCCGGCTCCGGAGCGCGGCGACCAGCCGCGCCAGCAGGGGCTCGAAGGCGGGCTCCTGATTCGGCCGGACCCGATCCGCCACCAGGGTAAGCGCCAGGGCCAGCTCCTCGGGATGGTCCGCCCGCCACTCCGCCAGCCGATCCTCGAGCCGGAAGCGCAGCGCATCGGCGGCCAGGGGATGGGTGTTGAGCAGGAAGACGGCAAACAGGTCCGGCGCGACGCGCGCCACCACGTCCGAGGTCCGAAACGTCCGCCGCAGCAGCCGGGCGGCCTCGCGGAGCCGGGCCTCGTGGCCCGGCCCGTGCGGTCCCTCCGCCGGGATCCCGTTGACTCCGACGACGAACAGGATCGCCTCTCGCTCCATGCGCCGCATGAGCTTGAGATACTGTTCGGCAAAGAACAGCAATCCGAAGCGACTCCAGGCACCGGTGCCCGAATCCTGAACGTCTTCCGCCATCGACTCCCGCCTCGCCTGTGTCTTCCTCTCGGGTTTCCCTTCGGCCGGTTCGCCGCCGGGCTTGAGCCTGCTCGGCGGCGGCGCGGTTGATCGAGGCGGACCCGGATGCTATAGTCCGCGCCCATGAGCGTGGAGAGTCCCGTCAAGGCCTTGCTGGTCGCGGTGGCGGACGATGCGGCGGCCGCCGCCTACGCAATCAACCGGCTCAAGCCGGAGCTGCTGTGCTTCTTCGTGCCGGAACCCGCCAAGGCGCTCGTCGAGTCCGCCATCCAGCCGCAGATCGCCCAGATGCCCCGGCGCTGGGACTGGGTCGTGACGCCGGACGCGCAGCGGTTCATGGCCTGCTACCAGGCCCTGGCCCGGGCGCTGCCCGACCTGCTGCGCACCTGGGAGGTTGGCGCGGGCGACCTCGTCCTCGATCTGACCGGGGCGACGCCCCCAATGGCCGCCGCGATGGCCCTGGCCGGCCTGCCGACCACGTCCCGCGTGGTCATGTTGGCCCCGGCCGGCGAGGGAGCGCCTGAAGGGGCCGAGCCGGTCTCGGTGGGCGGCCGCCAGCGGTTCTGGACTCAGGGCAACCCCTGGGATGAAGCCGCCGCGCAGGCGCGGCGGGACGCCGGCGACCTGTTCAACCACGGGGCCTTCGGCGCAGCGGCCGCGCTCTTCCGCCAGCTCGAAGCGCGGGTCAGCGGCGGCCAGAAGCCGCTCTACCGGGCCTTCGCGGATCTCGCGGAGGGCTACCAGAGCTGGGACCGCTTCCAGTACCGCCAGGCCTGGGACAAGCTCAAGACCGCGGTGAAAGCGCTGGAGATGGCGTCGGTCTGGGGAGGACCGCCCGGACTGAAAGCGCTGCTCCCGACGGTCAAGCAGCACACCGGCTTCCTGGAGAAGCTGGTCCTGGACCCGCAGGAGGTGAAGGAGGCCCTGGCCTACGACCTCCTCGCCCACGCGCGCCGGCGGGCCGAGACGGACCACCACGTCGAGGCGGCGATCGCGACCCTCCTGCGGGCGCTGGAGGCCTTCGCTCAGCACCAGCTCTTCAAGCGCTACCGGATCAAGTCCTGGGACGTCCAGCCGGAGCAGCTTCCGGAGGCCCTGCGCGAGCCCTGCCGGACCTGCTTCCTCGACGACGTGGACGGCAAGTACAAGCTGCCGCTGCAGGCGCAGTTTCGCGCGCTGGCCGGCCTGGGCGACCAGATGGGACAAGCCTACCTGGCCCAATGGCCGAAGATGAAGCCGCTGCTCGACGCGGCAGGGCAGGGGATCCTGGGACACGGCTTCGAGCCCGTCAAGGCCGAGCGGTTCCACCAGCTCTACGAGATCGTCATGAAGCTGACCGGCGCGAGCGATCTCTCTCTGCCGCGGTTCCCGACGCTGAACTTGTAATGGACATCCGCATCTACTACGAGGACACCGACTGCGGCGGGGTGGTGTATTACGCCAACTACCTCAAGTACTTCGAGCGCGCCCGCACCGAATACTTGGAGAAGCGCGGGCTCTTCGTCGCGGGGCTGCTTCAGGAGGGAACCCAGTTCATGGTCGTCTACGTCGAGCTGGACTACCGCTCCCCGGCCCGCTATGGCGAGACCCTGAGCCTCGACACGAAGCTCGTGGGCCGCGGCAAGGCGACCGTGACCTTCGCACACGTCGTGCGGGAGAAGATCAGCGGCCGAGTCGTCGTGGAGGGGTCGGCCACGCTCTGCGCGGTGGACCTGCAGGGCAAGGTAAAGCGGCTGGCGCCCGCGTTCATGGCGGCCCTCGAGGGACCGCCACGCCAGGCGCGCGCCCGTCAAGTCAAGCGATAGAAGGAGAAGCCCGATGCCGGAGAAGTTTGGAACCTGGCTGGCGATCGCGGCGGTGGCGGTCGGCTTCGTGGTCCTCGCCTGGCTGCTGTTCGCAGAATCCCCGAAGGACAAAAAGAAGAAATAGCGCGGGCATCCCCTGCCCGCGTCTCGTTCCACCCCGCTGCTCGGCTGCAAGCTGTTGCCAGGCAACTGGGGGATATCCCAAGCGCCGGAGGCTCCTCAGCGACTCTTCGGCTTCGCGTATCCCTCCCCCCTCATCGTCTCGGCCACGTTGCTCTCGTCCACATAGACATAGGCGACGAGCCGGCCGTAGGCGTCCACCGCGTCCGGCACCATCACCACCTGCCCCTCGTGCAGGAGCTCGTCGAGCCGCTTCATCGCCTCGAAGCCGCCGGGCTCCAGCAGCTCGGGCGCGTTCAGGCCCTTGATGCGAATCTTCTGGCCGCCGTAGACGAACGTATCTCCGTCAATGACGCGGATGCGCGCGCCGTCCAGGACACGCGCCCGCTCCTCGTCGAGCGGGGCCAAGAGGCCCGCCCCAGGCCCCCCCTCGAGGCTGTCGGACCGCCGCCGCAAGAGCGCCCACGGCGAGCGATGCACGCCGGATCGCAGGCTGGAACATGGCTTGCGGATCGCGGGGCCGGGCAGCTTTTCGACCGAGAGCCTCACGCAGGGTCTGAGCGCTCGCCGGGGCACGACGGACCGGGCCCGCGCGATCGTGCGTGCCCCGGCCGGCGGGAGCACCAGGTTCACGCGGGGCGCCGGGGATGCAGGCTTAGGGCCGGCCTGGCGCGTCCCTGCGCTCGTATGCCCCGGAGCCGGTATTCCGAGGATGAGGGCCAAGGCGACGGCAAGCGTGATGAGAAGGCGACAGTTGGTTTCCATGGGGGGGCTCCTTTGCGGCTGTCCACGGGCTCCACCTGGTGGAGCCGCACCGACTCCAACGAGGCTATGCAAGAGTCGTGCGCGCGCCGCAGGCCCGTGAGGGGCTTCGATCAGTCGGGGGAGAGAGCCCGGTCGGGGTGAAGAACACAAAAAAAGGCCCGCTCCTGTGTCGAGGACGGGCCGGTCAAGCTCGTGGGGGAGAGGCAACCGGACATCGCCTTCTCCGATGTCCCGCATCTGCTGGTAGCCTGCGGCCTTCGTCGGTCGTGCCTATCGGCACCTGGCGGCAGATGCGCACCTTCGGTTATCTCCGGAGTCGCCCAGCGTCACTCCTCGGTCGGCTTCACAGGAGCGGGCCACCCTTGTCCGGTGGCGTCATGGCTGGCGTCATCACCTCCTTTCGCAACGCTTGCACGAAACGTGCTTTACCATGCGCCCTCTCGCCTGATTAGTCAAGGGGGAGAAAGCAGCCTGCTCTCGGGCCTGGCACGCATGATCCGTGCCACGCCGCCGGGCGCCGGGCTTCCGGCCGGACAACCGGCGGAGTTGGTTGACAAAGGAAAAAGTCGCGTGCTGAAATGATCGCCTAGCGCGCGAAATTCTTGCGGAAGTCGTCACAAGGGGGACACCATGGACATGTTCGGCAAGGTGGGGTTGGTCGAGATTCCCGTGCTCATCTCTCCGGATCAGAAGGAATGGCTCGACCGGATGATCAAGGAAGGCAAGATCGCGATTCCGCCCGGCGGTACGCTGGAGAAGGGATCGCTCTACTCGATGTTTATCCGGATGCTGCTCCACAATGCGATGGAGGAGCAGCGGCGGCAGGAAGCCCTCGAGGCCGACGAGGACGACGACGAGTAAGGCACCGGCACTTCCTTCTTCGCACTTTCCTCCGTATCCTGCCCGATACGTCTGTATGCCTGCCAATACGCTTGTCCGCCGCGTGCGCGAGTCGCTGGCTGGAGCGGCACCGCCGCTGCACTGGGCCGGGCCAGCAGCCGGCGCCCCCGGCGTGACGCGCGCCGGCAGGACCGGCCCATGAACCCCCTCACGCTGGTCGTCTGGGCATGGAGCGGCTGCGCACTGTTGCTGGCGGCCCTGTGGCTGCTCCAGCGTAGGCAGACGAACGCCGGCTGGATGGACATCGGCTGGTGCGTCGGACTGATCGGCGTCCTCCTGCTCTACGCGCTGGGGGCCTATGGCGACCCGGCGCGCCGGCTCCTCATCGCCGCCCTGGTCGCTGGCTACGCCCTCCCCCTGGGCCTGTACCTCTACAAGGAGCGGGTGCATCGCCGCTCGGAGGACCACCGTTACCAGTCGCTCCGGATCGCTTGGGGGGCGCGCGCCCCGCTCTATTTCTTCCTCCTGTTTCAGGCCCAGGCCGCCGGCATCGTCCTGTTCTCGCTCCCCTTGCTGCTCCTCATGCAGAACCCCCGGCCGACCTTCAGCCTCTGGGAGCTGGCGGGCGCGCTGGTCTGGCTCGTTGCGGTGCTCGGCGAGACCGCGGCCAACCGGCAGCTTGCGCGGTTCCGTGCCGCCCCGGCGAACCGCGGCCGGACCTGCCGGGAGGGGCTCTGGCGGTACTCGCGCCACCCAAACTATTTCTTCGAGTGGCTGCACTGGTGCGCCTATGTCGTCATGGGCGTTGGCGTCCCCGGCGGGCTGCTGACGCTGCTCAATCCAGTCATCATGCTGATCTTCCTCTTGAAGATCTCCGGCGTCCCGCTCGTGGAGGCGCAGGCGCTCGCTACCCGGGGCGAGGATTATCGCCGCTACCAGCGGGCCACCAGCGCCTTCGTGCCCTGGTTTCCGGACGGGGAGAGCCGGTAGCCTGCTTCCGCACTGCCCACGGATCGCCCTGAAAGAGGCGTCCGAGGGGAGCCCTTCGCTCGCCCGACCCAAGCGGTCGCGCGATGCTCGTGCGTCTTGCCCGCGGACACCCTGCGGATGTGTGCACGGCCCCGCCCAGGGGCCAGCCGCCGTCGTCGAAGCCTTCGATCTCGCTGCCCGCGACAGCAAGGTCGAGCAGCTCCGGGAGTACGGCGACACCGTGTCCTGTCGGGCGCGGAAGCTCTATAAGGACGGCGGGAGCGAGACGCTGGCGATCGAGCTGGCGACGCGATCGCGAGGATGGCCAGTGGAAGCTTGGGGCGCTCGTGTTGTGACGGCGTCGGTTCTGCCAGGCTCAGAGCGACGAGGCGCCGCGACCGTCCGGCGCCACGCCGCGTGCCCGCCTAACACCGGGGCCCGCGCCCTAGCACTTGGGCCCGACGGTGTTCGTGTAGCGGATCGCCAGCCCTTTAAGCGAGCGCACAGCTTGGTCGTAGGGCACCGCCGTGCTCCCGTAGCCCATGCCGAACCCGTACGGGTCGTACATCCAGCCGCCGTACCCCCACCCCATCGGATAGCCCCAGGGCCCGACCATCGGGGAGGCGTAGGCCACCTGGTGCCGGATCTCCTTCTCCGGCTTGGCGAACACCACGGCGTCGGCGCCGAGCTGGGCCGCTTTCTTGAGGATCTTCGCCTGCATGGCGTCGTAGCTGTCCGTGCTCTCCTCTACGATCAGCTCCGCGAGCTGGAGGTGCGGGCACTTCGGCACGCGATCGAGCACCTCGACCTCGTCGGTCGAGGCCTTGGGCGGAAAGGTCTCGTTTGTCATCCGGATCATATCCACGCTCGTGCAGGCGGTCAGCGCCGCCCAGAGGAGCGCGGCCGCCGCCAGCCGCCCGGGTCGGCCCTGCCGTCGTGTCATGGGCGCCCCGCCGGTCACCGGAAATGCCGCTCGATCAGCCGCGCCTCGGCCTGGAGCCGCTTGCGCTCCAGCTCGTGCCGCTGCGCCCGGAAGTTCTCCAGGGCGGTCTCGAACTCCCGCTCGTGCTTGGTCCAGTCCTCGAGGACCTGGGCCTTCTGCTCGGGGTGCTCCTTGACGCGCTGGAGCTGCTGCTCCGCGTAGCGCAGGTGGTCGCGCTGGAGCAGCCACTGCTGCTGGTGCATCTCCCACCCGGCGATGTCCAGGGCCCGGATCTCGCGGATGATCGGATCCTCATGGTCCGCGACCTCCTTGAGCGTCGCGATCCGCTTCGACAGCCCCGCGAGGTTGGACTCCAACTGGCTCAGGTGCGCATGCAGCATCCCCAACATGGGGTCGGCCGGATGGGCCGGCTGCGCCGGCCCGGCGCCGGGCACGCTCGCGCAGCCCTGCACGACCAGGACAATCACTGCCCCGACAACCGCCAACCAGCGCTCGCGCATAACGACTCCTTTGCTCTTCCGGCTTCCGGCAGGAGCGAGGGCCTCGTTAGGGCCGCCCCGCGGCCGTGCCCGGCAGATACCGGATCGCCAGCCCGGATTTGTAATTCAGATAGTCCACGCGGTCTGCCCCCTGCACATACGTCCAGGGATCGAAGAAGAAGGGCACGCCGCTTCCCAGCCCGCCGAAGAGCGAGCTTTGCACGTCGGGGGCGTTGGTCGACATGTACCCCTGGCTCGTGTTCGGCCCCTCGAGCACGTCCATCTTGCCCATGATGAAGGCATCCGCACCCAGCCGGCGGGCGGACTCGAGGATCTTCGCGTCCAGGTCGTCCTCATCGCCATAGTCGCTCGTCGCGATGACCCGGGCCAGCTTCACGTGCGGCCGGGCCGGCTCGGCATCCAGCGCCTCCACCACGAAGCCCTTGGGTCGCTCCGGATAGCGATGGCCCGAGAGCGGCTCGACGCGCACCGACACACCGCAGCCGGCCAGCAGGCCGGCTGCGATCAGGACCGCCCACCAGCGCGCCCGCCGCGAGGACGGTGGTACAACGCCGACATGCCACTGGGAGGTCATGCTGTTCCAAGGATCGTGGGTGAACCGGGGACTCGGCGGGGACCTCACGGGCTCGCGGCGGCCTGGCTCACGCAGGCGGTTATAGTATGGCCGTCCAGCCGGGTCAAGCGCAAAATCGCCGGGCCGCGGAGCCCGGGGCCGCGCTGGCTAAGGGCGGCTGGACTTCCCGGAAGCCGTCCGGTACGATCCCTGCGCGATGGCGCAGACGATCCACCACCTCGGCGGCCTGCGGGCCAGACTCACCGGGGGGACGGACGGCCAGGGGGGCGGCGATGGCCCCCTGGTCGTGCTCCTGCACGGCTTCGGCGCGCCCGGCGACGCCCTCGTCCCGCTCGGGCCGATGCTGGAGGCACCGGCTGGCACCCGGTTTCTGTTCCCCGAAGGGCCGCTCACGCTTCCCATGGGGCTCGGCGACGCGCGCGCCTGGTGGATGCTCGATCTCGACCGCTTGCACCGGGACCTCGCAGCCGGCCGCGCGCGGGACTATACCCGCGAGGTGCCCGCGGGCCTGGCGCCGGCTCGGGAGCGCCTGCTCGCATTGCTGCACGAGGCGGAACGCCGCCTCGGCGCGCCCCCGGAGCGGACCGTGCTCGGCGGGTTTTCCCAGGGCGCCATGCTCGCCTGCGACGCCGCGCTGCGCACCGACCGCAAGCTGGCCGGCCTCGCGCTCCTGTCCGGCACGCTCGTCGCCGACGCGGAATGGCGTCCGCTCATGCCCAGGCGGCGCGGGCTCCGCGTTTTCCAGAGCCACGGTCGCAGCGACCCGATCCTGCCGTTCTTCTTGGCCGAGCAGCTCCGCGACCGGCTTGTGCAGGCCGGCCTGGTCGTGGAGTGGGTCGGCTTCCAAGGGGCGCACGAGATTCCGCCGGTGGTCCTCGCCCGGCTCGGCGCTTTCCTGCGCGGGGCGCTCGGACCGCAGCGGGGATGACCGCCGATGCCGCGATGCCCGATCGTGGTCGTCCTGAGCCTGGTGCTCGTGGCCTGCGCCGCCCCGCCCCCGCCGGCGCCGCCGGCCCCGCCGGCCCCGCTCACCCCGCCGGGCACCTTCTCCGGCCGGGTGGTCGCGGTGGCGGACGGCGACCACCTGACCGTGCTCCGCAACGGCGTCGAGCAGGCCGGTCCGCTTGAGCGGGGTGGATTGCCCCGAGATCGGGCAGGCGTTTGGGAAGCGGGCGAGGCAAGGAGTCTTGAGCCTGGCGGCCGGCCAGGAGGTCGGCGTCAAGGACGAGGGGCACAATCAGGCCGGGGCGATCCGGGGCGTCGTCACGCTCCCTGACGGACGGAATCTCAACCGGGAGCTGGTCCGGACCGGCCTCTGCTGGTGGGAGCGGAGCTACGCGGGCGACGGCAGCCTGCCGACCCTCGAAGCGGAGGCCCACGCGGCCCGACGCGGGCTCTGGGCCGATCGCGAGCCGATCCCACCGTGGAAGTGGCGGGAGCTGAAAGTCAAGCCCAAGGTGCGCACGAAGGACGAATGACGGATGACCCCGGCGGCCGAGCGAGTGGCTCCGCGCCGCCGGCGGCGCGGCCTCGGGCGCAGGGGTTTGACCCGGCCCTCCCGCTCGGTGTTCACTGGGGACCGATGAGGCGCGAGTCCGGCGAGACGGCCCGCAGCGCGGTCCTCCCCCGGGTGGGCTGGTTCACTGCCGCCTGCGTCCTGATCAGCAACGTCATCGGCAGCGGCATCTTCAGCACCACCGGCTTCCTCGCGCACGATCTCGGCGACCCCCTGCTCATCCTCTCCCTCTGGCTCCTCGGCGGCCTGCTCGCCCTCGCCGGCGCGATGGCCTACGGCGAGCTCGGAGCCGCCATGCCGCAGGCTGGCGGCGATTACATCTATCTGCGCGAGGCCTACGGGTCGCTGGCCGCGTTCCTGAGCGGGTGGGCGTCGTTCACCGTCGGGTTCGGCGCGGCGATGGCGGCGGCCGCCGTGAGCTTCGCCTCCTATTTTCTCCGGATCGTTCCGGTGGCCGCAGACGGCGGCCTGGCCGCCAAGGGGCTGGCGATCGCCTTGGTGTGGGGTGTCACGGCCGTGCACGTCGCTGGGGTCGGGCCGGGCGGGCTCCTCCAGCGGATGCTCACCTCGGCGAAGGTGACCGCGATCCTCCTGCTCGTCGTCGGGGGCCTGGCCTACGGGGAGGGAAGCTGGAGCCACCTCGCGGTCCGCGACGCGGCAGCCGCGCCGGGCTTCGGGGCGATCGTCGTCTCGCTCATCTTTATCCTCTACGCCTACACGGGATGGAACGTCGCCGGCTACATCGCCGGGGAGATCGCCGAGCCGCGTCGCGCGCTGCCGAGGATCATGGTCGGCGGCATGCTCTTCATCGCCGGTCTCTATCTCGTGCTGAACCTGCTGTACTTCTATGCCCTCTCCGCCGACGAGCTGGCAGCGCCGCCCCTGCTGCCTGTGGCGGAGAAGGCGGCCGCCGCCCTGTTGGGCCGGACGGGCGCGTTGCTGGTCGCCGTGATGCTCTGCATCTCGATCGCCGGAGCGGTCAGCGCGATGGCCTGGGCTGGACCCCGCGTGTACCTGGCCATGGCCCGGGACGGGCTGCTCCCCCAGGTCTTCTCCGAGACGGGACGCACGACCGGCGCGCCCGGCAACGCGATCGTGCTCCAGGCGGCCTGGGCGACGGTCCTGATCCTCTCGGGGACCTTCGAGCAGCTCGTGATCTACAGCGGGGTGATCCTGGCGAGTTTCAGCGCGCTGGCGGTCGGGGCGGTCTTCGTCCTCCGGCGGCGCCGGCCGCTCCTGCCGCGGCCTTACCGGGTGCCCGGCTATCCAGCGACACCCGCGCTGTTCATCGCCGCCTGCGCGGTGATCGTCGGCAACGGTCTG
>CAZTUO010000105.1:0-10033 GCA_964616355.1 uncultured Nitrospira sp. | reverse complement strand
TATTCCAAACAGTTCCACTTGTCAATGCGCGGGTGCGTGGGACCATGAAATAGATCGTCTGTTCCAAACGGGCGGGGCTGAGGCCAGATGCAGGACAAAAGTGCCCGAGAGTACCGAGGTCCACTAGCAGGCTGTTGAAAAACTGACATGCACGACCCCGTTGTCTCCCCATGGATGACACCGCTGCGGATTTCCCCTGCTCCCAGGGGAGCCTGGCGGCCGTCTCATCATCGGCTGAGGCTCACGCAACAGACGGCTTCCCCATTCTGGGGATCACGGGGCCAGCAGCGGCATCTGCAGCCGGCTGATCCGAAGCCGGTTGTAAGCGGCTCCGACGAGAGAGGCCGCCTGCGGCGTGCGCGCGAGCCCTCGGAAGCGCGGCGGGCGGCCCTCGCGCCCAGGGAACTGCCGCCCGCCACCCGGGCCAGATGGGGGCGAATGCGCCGGGGCCGCAACCGGCGCGCGCAGTCGCGGCCGTGCTCCCCCTGCTCCGCCCCGAGGGGCCGGGGACGAATCCCGCGGCGGGCCTGGCGACGCAGCCTCGCCAGCGCCGCCTCGCGCTCGGCCGTCCCCGTGGCCGGGGCCATCTGCAGATCCCCCCACCGGCCAGGCCGGTTCTCCCTCCACACCTGCCCAGAGCAGCCCCGCGTGGCCTCTTGGCCCTGGCCCTTGCGGGCCAGCCGGGCTTCCGGGTCCGTGGTGCGTTGAGGCGTGGCGGTGGTCCGCTGCTCCCCATGCCAGTCTCCGGGGGGATTCCCCGGATCGTCCGGGGGCGGGGTCACGGCCGGGGCCGCCTGGGGCTTCACACTCTTGAGCGAGGCCCACGCCTCGATCAGCGGGCCCTCGACGGTCAAGGGCTCATCCGAGAGCAACCCCTCCCGGCGCGCGGCGGTGACCACGGCATCACAACAGCGCTGGGCCACCTCGTACTGGAGCAGCCGCTCGCGGTTCTGGCTGAACGGGCTGTGATCGAAGCCCGGCTCATCGAGACTCATGGCCAGCAACCAGCGGCACAGGATATTGTCGTGGAGCTCCTCGCAGAAGAGCCGATGGCTTCGGATGGAGAACAGCGCAATCAGCCCCTCGCTCTTCCGCAACCGTTCCGGGGGAATCGACGGCCGGCCGGTCTGGCTGGACATCGTGGCCAAGGGCCGCTCCCGCGTCGCCAGCCCCGTGTCGGCCTTGGCCGTGATGGTGCGCAAGGGATGGGTGGCCGGGACTCGGGCTTCCGGGGACCCAGAGCTGAACATGGCTTGCTGAGCAGTCCCCTCACCACGCATCGGTCTCCCTCCTGGGCGAGGGAACGGCTGCATGGTGCTAATACGTAGCATCATGAGTGTCAAGAGGGTTTGTCAACATCCTGCTCGTACAAACGGGCTTCACGGCCAAATCGTCCGAAACTTCAGCCTCGGCAAGCACTTAGAGCCGATTTTGGTATCCTCGCCGTGTCAAAGTCCGGGCGCCGCACGACGGGGATTCCGCGGTTCCCGACCGAGACGGCCTGTTTGAAGCTGGTGTTCGCCACCTTGCTCATGGCGGCACCGCGCTGGCGCGGATTGCGGATGACGCCACGCCTCCGGCGCGAACTGGATGCCATCCGCCCGGAGCGGGATCCGGTCCAGAGTCAGGTGGCCTGAAGAGGACCGCCGGAGTGATCAGCGCCATGCCACTTTTACAGGAAAAAAAGAGCTTGACCCTGCGGACCAGACAGCGGTTTTCACCAAAGAAGGAATCGACGCTGAAGGCCAGGACTTCCGCGGCGACGTGATCCGGTGCGCGCCCGGCGACTGTCGCATCGACGGCAGCCGCCTCGCTCAACCCCGCCCTCGTCCCGCCTCTTGACAGCCCATCCCGCGCTCATGTATCCAATGGATACATGACCCCCGCGGAACTGAAACAAGTCAGAAAGGCTCTTGGCCTGACGCAACAGCAACTCGCCACCATGCTGCAGTTGAAACGCCTCGCCATCACTCGCTACGAGGGCGGCGCCCGCCGCATTCCCGGTCTAGTGGAAGTCGCCATCAGGCAGCTGGCCGCTCTGCCCCGGATTCCCCTCGTCGGCACCGTCGCGGCCGGAACACCTCTCGAACCCATTCCTCAGACCGAAGTGGTCGAGGTGCCACGGAGCATGGTTGGGCGGGGAAACACCTTCGCCCTGCGCGTGAAGGGGGACTCCATGCGGGATGAAGGGATTCTGCCCGGCGACGTGGTCGTGGTGCAGAAACAGACCACCGCCCGCAACGGCCAGACTGTGATCGCCCTGGTGAACGGAGAAGCCACCATCAAGACCTACGTCCGCAATGGAGGCGCGATCGAGCTGCATCCCGCCAACGAGACCATGAAGCCGATTGTGGTGCAGGAGACCGACAGTTTTCGGATCGAAGGCATCGTGGTGGGGGTGATCCGCCATCTCAGACCGTAGGCGCGCCCTCGCTTGCGCTGAGTCCTGTCATGGACCGTCGGATCGTCTGCTTCGCCATTCCGTCGTTCGAGATCGCCGTTGCCCGCCAGCACGATCCCAGCTTGGCGACCCGCCCCCTGGCCATTGCGTCGCCGGCACCCCGATCCTGGCTTCGCGCGGTGTCGCGCGAAGCGGAACAAGAGGGCCTGCATGTCGGCATGCCGCTGGATCGGGCGAGACGGCTCTGTCCGTCGCTTCGGGTCTGCCCTCCTGACGACCATCATATCCAGCGCGCCATTCAGTCGCTCCTGACCGTCATCGGCCGCTATGCGCCTCTCTGGGAACCTGTGCAGCCGGGGGTGGTGCTCCTGGATGTGACCGGCACGCGTCGCCTCTTCGGCCCGGCCATCGACGTGGCGGCCGCGGTGCAGCGGGCCATCGTCGAGCACACGGGGCTCGAGGGCCAAGCCGGTGTGGGGAGCAACCCCCTGGTGGCGCAGACGGCGGCCGCTCTCGTGAAGCCCTCGGAACTCTACGAGGTGCGGCCCGGGGCGGAGCAGGCGTTCCTGGCACCGCTACCCGTCCGCGCACTCCCCGGCCTCCAGCGCCCCTGCATGCGCCCGGTACTGGCGCGGCTGGACGAGCTCAATCTCCGCGCCGTGGGTGACGTGGCCGCGAGCCCGCTCGCGGCGTTGGAAGTCGCGCTCGGCGACTATGCCGAGGACCTGTGGCACTGGGCCCACGGCCTCGATCCCGTCCCAGTGCGCCCGCCCGCCGCACAGCCGAGTCTGGAGGAGATCGTCACGGTCGAGCCGGACGACATTGACGATGCGATCTTGTGGGGCCGACTCCAGGACGGCCTGCAGCGGCTTTGCCGCGCGCTGCGCCGCCAGCGCCGGGTCTGTGGGAGCGTGACGCTGACCCTCCGGTATCGCGATCACGTCGTGGTCACGCACCGCGCGCCGGTCCACCCGGAGACCTGCTGGGAGGTCGATCTCGCGCCGGTGCTGCGGGCCCTCTTCTGCCGGAGCTTCCGCCGCCGCGTCCGCCTCGGGGAGATGATCGTCGCCCTCACCCGCCTGACCGCCCATGTGGGGCCAGGTGCGCTGTTCGCGGAGCCGCCGTCTGCGGACCAGCGGCGGCGGGAGCGGGCGCAGCGGCTGGCGGTGGCGCTCGACCAGCTCCAGGCCAAATTCGGAGAGCGGGCCATCCGGTATGGGAGACGTGTGTGATGGCCTCCTCTTTCATCCATCTCCATACGCATTCGTCCTATTCGCCGATGGTCGGGGTGCCCTCGCTGGAGGCGCTCTGCCAGGCGGTCCGGGCGCAAGGCCACGAGACCCTCGCGCTGACGGATACGAACGGGCTTTACGGCGCGATTCGCTTTCTCGAGGTGGCCCGGGCGGCGGGACTCAAGCCGATCCTTGGGGCAGAGCTCGTCCAGGACGGGCACCGGGCGGTGCTGCTCGTGAAGACGCCGGCCGGCTACGCCAACCTGTGCCGGATCCTCTCGGCACGCCACTGCGAGGAAGCCTTCGACTTCATCGCCACTGTCGCCCAGCATCGCGCCGGGTTGGTCATCCTATCCGATGACCTCGCCCTCCTGACCGCCTGGCGTCGTGACGCCGATGAGGACCTCTATGTGGAGCTGACGCCCGGCTTCGTGCGGCCCGAGACGGTCGCGTTCAGCCGAGAGTCCGGGCTGCCCCCGGTCGTCACCACCCGAGCTTGCTTCCTGTCTCCCGCCGACTACCATGCCCACCGGTTGCTGCGGGCGATTGCGCTGAACACAACCCTTTCGCGGCTCCCCGCGGCGCAGTGTGCCGCCCCCTCGCAGTGGCTCATGCCGGAGCCGGTCCTGGCCCGCTGCTTCCCCCAGCTCCCCGAGGCGTTGACCCGAACATGCCGCCTCGCCGAGGCCTGCCACACCGACTGGACCTTCCAGGACACAATCTTTCCCGCCTTCCGCCAGCTCTCGGCCGACGCGGCGTTCGACACTTTGCGGACCAAGACCTATGCCGGGGCCCGCTGGCGCTATGGGGCACTCTCGACACGGGTGACGCAGCGCCTCGAGGCCGAACTGGCGGTGATCCGAGACAAGGGCTACGCCCCGTATTTCTTGATCGTCGACGAGATCGTCCGGCAAGCCCCCCGCACCTGTGGCCGCGGTTCCGCCGCCGCGTCCATCGTGTCTTACTGCCTGGGCATCACGCACGTGGATCCCCTCCGCCACCATCTCATGTTTGAACGGTTTCTCAACTCCGGCCGGCACGATCCGCCGGACATCGATCTCGACTTTCCCTGGGACGAGCGCCCGAAGATCCTGGACTGGATCTTCACCCATTACGGGCACCGGCAGGCCGCCCTGGTGGCCACCCAGACGACCTTGGCCTGGCGCGCCGCCGTGCGCGAACTCGCCAAGGTCTATGGCCTGCCCGCCGGCGAGATCGGGAGAGCCCTCGCTCTCCTGCATCGACGCGCCGAGCTCGTGGAGGGGACGGAGGGCCTCAGTCCGAAGACCTGGGCCGAGGGGATCTGCCGGGCGCTGGGGCTCCGATCCCCCTGGCCGGAGATTGTGTGCTGGGCCGTCCAGTTGCACGGCCATTTCCGCCATCTCGGGCTCCATCCGGGCGGCGTGGTCCTGGTCCCCGACGAGATCCGTCGCTATGTGCCGGTGGAGCGCTCCGCCTCCGGCTGGCCCGTGATCCAATGGGAGAAAGAGCAGGCCGAAACGGCGGGCTTGGTCAAGATCGACCTGCTCGGCAATCGCTCGCTCGCCGTGATCCGCGATACGCTGGCGGCGATCGCACGCAATACCGGCCAAGTGATTGACTACGCCACGTGGGACCCCATCAGTGATCCGGCCACACGGGAGCTGATCCAGCGGGGCGACACGATAGGGTGCTTCTACATCGAGTCCCCGGCGACCCGGCTGCTGCTGAAAAAACTCTGGACCGGCATGCCGCCCGCCCGCCGCGCGCAGGCGGATGTCTTCGAGTACTTGGTCATGGTCTCTTCCCTCATCCGGCCGGCCGCGCAGGGGTTCGCCGACGAGTTCGTCCGGCGGGCGCACGGGCGTCCCTACACCTCCCTTCATCCGATATTGGACGACGTGCTCGCGGAAACGCATGGCATCATGGTCTACCAAGAAGACGTGATGAAGGTGGCTGTGGCCTTGGCAGGATTTTCCATTGAAGACGGCGATCAACTCAGAAAGGTTTTGAGCAAGAAGCACAAACAGCGACAGCTCCGGGATTACCAGCGGCAATTCTACGCCGGCGCCACGGCGCGCGGCGTGCGGCAGCCCGTGATCGACCAGGTCTGGGCCATGATCATGAGCTTCGCCGGTTACAGCTTTTGCAAACCTCACAGTGCCAGCTACGCCCAGGTCAGTTGCAAATCCGCCTACCTCAAGACGCATTATCCCGCCGAATTCATCGCTGCTGTGGTGAGCAATCAAGGCGGGTACTATTCGACCTTCGCCTATCTGTCCGAGGGGAGACGCATGGGGCTCGCGATCCTCCCACCGGACATCAATGCAAGCGAGTGGGCGTACACCGGATCGGGCCAGACCGTGCGCGTGGGGCTGATGCAGATCAAGGGCCTCCGCGAGGACCTCGGCCGGCGGATCGTCGCCGAGCGAGCGGCCCACGGCCCGTACCGGTCGCTGCGCGACTTTCTGGCGCGCGTGCAGCCCGACCTAGCCCAAGCGAAGCTCCTGATCAAGGCCGGGTGTTTCGATGCGATCGCGGGGGACCTCACGCGCCCGGCGCTGCTCTGGCGCCTCTTCGCCTCGACCGCGACCCGGCGGCCTGCCTCCATCCCCATTCCCGCGGACTATTCTGTCTCTCAGCGGCTCGCTCACGAATGGGAACTCTTCGGGTTTCCCTTGAGCGCGCATCCCCTGGATCTCTTCGCTGACGTGCTCGCTCGCATCCGTCCTATTCCGGCGAAGACCCTGGCTCAGCACGTTGGCGAAGACATCACCGTGAGCGGGTGGCTCCTCACCGAGAAGATCCTTTCCACAAAGAAAGGCGAGCCGATGGAGTTTGTCACCTTCGAGGACCAGACCGGACTCTACGACGCGACCCTCTTCCCCGACGCCTATCGCCGCTACGGCCATCTCTTGGCGCCGAACCAGGCGTATGTCGTGACCGGACGGGTCGAGGCGCAGTGCTCGACCGTTACCCTGACGGTCAAGGCGCTGCGACGCCTGACCAAATGCGAGCGCAAGCCCCTGGCTTTAGACATGGGGTGAGCAAGCGGTTTTGATTGTTATACGGCATGGTTATTACGGCGAGCAGAAAATAGTTAGATTCGAGTATTGGGGAAGGTCATTGCGCCGCGTAACGCACGTTCGGGTGCCGGAAGTAGGCCCGCACCTTGGCCGGTCGCCGCTGGATGTTGCGAAGATAGCCGCGCACATTCCGCATCAACTCGGCCCCCTGCCGGGGGCGCTTGCGCCCCACGGCGTTGGTCTTGGCGTCTTGGTTGAGATACTCGTCCGGGTTGAGCTCCGGGGAATACCCCGGCAGAAAGAAGAGGCGGATCTGCCGGTGATGGCGCCCACCCCAGCGCTCTATCGCTTCCGCGAGGTGCACCGGATGCTCGTCGACGATCAAAAAGACCTTGCGCCCAGTGTGGCGTATCAGGCGCCGCAGGAACCCGAGGAACACCCGGGTGACGAACGAACCCTTGAAGACCATGAACGCCAGTTTCCCCCGGTTGGTGATCGCCGAAATCATGTTGCAGCGGAAGCGCTTCCCCGTGCCGGGAATGACCGGGGTCTGTCCCCGGCGGCTCCAGGAGCGACCGGCCTGGTGATCGCTGCGCATCCCCGTCTCGTCGCCCCAGAAGATCGTGGCTTTCTCTCGACGAGCCAGCGCGCGGATGGCCGGGTATTGTTTCGTGAGCCAGCGCCGCACGGCCTGAGGGTTTCGCTCGTAGGCCCGCCGGAGGGGCTTCTGGGGAGAAAATCCCCAGCGCCGCAGATACCGCCCTACCGTCCAGACGGACAGCCGCACGCCAAACCGCCGGCTGATCAGGTCGCGGACGGCCTCGCGGGTCCAGAGGCAGAAGGGCATCTTCAATTGATCTGGACAGCAGTCGGTGATCAGGCGACAGATCGTGGCCGCCTGATAGGGTTTCAGACGAATCTCGGGCCGCCGCCCGCGCCTGCGCGCGGCCAGCGCCCTCCGTCCGCCCTGGCGGTAGCGACGCACCCACAGATACACCGCTTGCTTCGTCACACCGAGCAGCTGGGCCACCTCGCCCTGTGTTTCGCCCGCCAGAACCGCCGCCAGGGCGCTCCGCCGCACCGCCGCTTGCGCGACCGGCGGCAGCGATCGGGCGTCCTTCCCCGTCACGTTCCCAGCTTAGCATTTTCACAGCGCGAAATCTAACTATTTTATGCTCCGATTAATAATGTATAATGCCCACGTGTCTGAATACCGTGTTCGCTACAAGTCGAACGACAACGTGGTGTACTCCTGTAAGTACCACGTTGTCTGGTGTCCGAAGTATCGCCGCGACGTGCTTAAGAATGGGGTCGATGTTCGGCTCAAACAGATTATTTATGAGGTCTGCAACGAATGTGGAGCGGAAGTGCTGGAGATGGAAGTAATGCCGGATCACGTCCATCTGCTTGTCGAAGTCGATCCGCAGTTCGGCATTGCCAAGCTGGTCAAGACCATCAAGGGCCGCTCGTCGCGCATCCTGCGGCAGGAATTTCGCCCCTGTCGTACCCGCCTGCCGTCGCTCTGGACCAATAGCTGGTTCGTCTCCACGGTGGGGGGTGCGCCACTGGAAATCATCAAGCAGTACATCGAACAGCAAAAGCACGTCTGATGCCCCGCGCCTCCGAGCCCACCTTTATAGCCGAGCTGCCGCTGGTCGTTACCCCGGCCGCGGAGCGGGTCATGCTGGGCCGCTTCGAAGCCGGGCGGCGGCTCTACAATGCCGTCCTCGACGAAGGATTGAAGCGGCTCGCGCTGATGCGCCAGTCGAAGGACTGGCAAGCGGCGAGACGGATGCCCAGGGGCAAGAAACGCTCGACCGCCTTCAAGGCCTGCAACGAACGCTTCGGCTTCACCGAGTATTCGCTGCATGCCGTCGCCACAGCGCGCAAGAATGCCGCCGGCTTCGATGATCGGCCGGCGCTCACGAAACCCAGAAGATCGGCATGCGCGTCTGGAAAGCCGTCTCCGAATACGCCTTCGGCGAGCGCGGCCGGCCGCGCTTCAAAGGGCATGATCGGCCGCTGCATTCCCTCGAAGGCAAGAACAACGTCGCCGGCATCCGCTGGAAACGCGACATCGGCTGCATCGAGTGGAATGGGCTGATGTTGCCGGCAAAGCTGCCAACGAAAGCCCAAGACCCCTACCTGTGCGAAGCCCTCGAGGCCGACACCAAATACTGCCGCCTCGTCTGGCGCATCGAGAACGGTCGGCGGCGCTGGTTCGTGCAGCTGGTGCAGAAAGGTGTTGCTCCGGCGAAGTACAACTTCCTCTCCTCCGGTCGGATCGTCGGCCTCGATGTCGGCCCGGGCACCATCGCCATTGTTGGCGATGAGGCGGTGGGCCTCGAAGCCTTGGCCCCTGGCGTCGTGCAACCGTGGAAACGCCTGCGGCGTCTCGCCCGGGCACTCGATCGCAGCCGCAGGGCGACCAATCCGCAGAACTACCACCCCAACGGCGTGCCGAAGAAAGGTTGCCGGTCGTGGGTCAAGTCCAAGCGCTGTCTCGACCTGCAGCGCCGGATCGTCGAAGTCGAACGGCAACTGGCTTCGACCCGCAAGAAAGAACACGGCGAACTTGCCAACAAGATTCTTGGGTTGGGCAACCAGATCCAGACCGAACAACTGTCCTACAAGGCGTTCCAGCGGATGTACGGCCGGAGCGCCAAGGCCAGGGCGCCGGGGATGTTCATCGATCTGCTGTCCCGCAAGGCTGAGAGTGCCGGCGGGAAGGTGGTAATGCTGAACACCCGGCGCTTGCGTATGTCCCAGTACGATCACGTCTCGGACACCTACGCCAAGAAACCGCTGTCGCAACGCTGGCACCGCCTCAATGGCGGCGAGCGCATTGTGCAGCGGGATTGCTATAGCGCCTTCCTGGCGAAGCATGCCACGGAAGAGGGGCACAGTCCGTCCCGGCTCATCGAGGGTTGGGCGGTTGCGGAACCGCTACTAGAACGCGCGGGGCTGTGCCGGCTTCACCAATCGACAAGCGGGTTGCCCTGGGGCAACCCCACGGTGGCTATCCCGTCAGAGTCGATCGCGCGGGAGAGAAGGCTGAAGCGTGGTCTCGACCGGGATGCTGTAGGGATTAAACCCGAGAGCCCGGATACCCCTCGCTCGAATGCCTTTAGAACCCCCTGCCTTTAGGCATGGGGAGGTTCAGCTGGGCACGCAATGGGAACCCATTGAGGAGATCATCGGGTAGCCGTACACTCGGGGCCATGCCGCTCTCCCCGCTGATCCGGTTGGGCACAAGCACGTGGGCCTACGAGGGCTGGCAAGGCCAGGTCTCCACGCGCCCCTATGCCAAGACCCGCTTTGCGTCGGAGTGCTTGGGGGAATACCTTGACGTTCTCCCCACGGCTCAAGCCGGGGGATTCTTTCTCGCGTGAGCG
>CAZTUO010000104.1:0-10113 GCA_964616355.1 uncultured Nitrospira sp. | reverse complement strand
GCTCCCGCGCCAGGCGCCGTGCGGCGGCAAGGAGAAAGTGACCGCTGCCGCAGGCCGGGTCGCAGACGGTGATCTCCAGGATCGCTCGTTCCTTTTCCTCAGGGGATCGGGCCGACTTCAGCCGTTCCTCAATCACTGGGACCAGGGCGCTTTTGACCAGCTCCTCGACCAGTTCCGGGTGCGTGTAGTAAGAGCCGGTGGTTTTTCGTTCCGTCCCCTTGAGGAGCTGAAAGGCGGCCTGGCCGTTGTCGCGGGTGAAGACGGGCTGCAAGTCGAGCAGACTCTCGTAGACGCTACCCAGCTCCTCGACGTCGAGCGCGGCGTAGTTGATGCGCCGGGGAAGGCTGCGCCGGTCTTCGCGATAAGTGGAGAGATGCCGGAGCGCTTCGAGAAAATCGCGGTTCGCCAGGAAAGCGGAGTTGAGATCCTCCGTCCAGTTGAGGTCGAACAGGTCGCCGTCCAAGGGAGGAACGTCGAGCAGCTGGCCCAGTTCTTCGCTATGGAAAAGCCGGAAAGTGGCTTGCAGGCCCATCCAGAGGTCATCGTGCTGGTTGCGGGCTTGAGGGATCTCGGCCAGGCGGCGCAGGCGGCTCACACTGTAGTGTTCGCGATAAACCGGATTCGGGCACAGCAGGTTCCGCTCTTCGGTGACCATGAGGAAGAGAAGGCGGTAGATGAGGCGCAGAAGTTGCTCGTACAGCTTGGCAGGCTTGAGGACACCCTCGTCGGCGGCCCGGCGCAATTCGGCGTTGCGGGGGTGGCGGAGGAGGCCGTTGGCGAGCTGCTCGATGGCTCTTTCGACGCCATCACGGAGCCGCTCCCTGACCCTCCCACCCTGCTCGAGGGTCTGTGTGTACCATCGCTCGAGCAGACACGCCTCCGGTCTTTCGTCGGCGTGGGGCAACCGGGAGCGGTGGAGGATCCGGTAGAAGAGGGCGAAGTCGGCGAAGTGCTCGCCCTCGAACATGGTCCGGAGATCAAACTCGAGATACGCCTGGCGGCGGAGAAGCTGCGAGTCGCGGAGCAGCCGCAGGGTCAGGCCGTTGGTCACAAGGCCCCAAAGATGCTCGGTGCGATTCAGGTACTCCTGGACGAGCGAGTGAGGGGCTAGGCGCGGACGACCGGATTCGGCGCGCCGGTCGAGCGATTGGCCGGCGCCGACGACGTGCACCGGGGGTGCCGGCTCATTAGAGTCGACATGGTGCGAGATGGCGTATGTCTGGCCGTCCACCTCGGCGGCGCGCTCGCGGTAGGTGAGGTCGTAGCCGAGCAGGCTGAACAGAGGCACGATCCACTGGGCGCGAGTGAAGGAGACACCGGTTTCACCCGGCTGAAGGCTCTCCTCCCGGCGCCGGAAAGTCTGCCAGAACCCGCGGGCGTCCGACCAGGCGGCGGAGATCTGATCAATGAGATGCGTCTGATCGGAGAAGCCGAAGTCACGCGGGCGCTGGCCAGCGGCTGTGCCTTGCGCGATGTCATCGATCAGGTCGGCGGTGAACAGCCCGCCCACAATCGCCAGGGAAGGGTACTTGGCGCTCATGTGCGGACTCCTTTCGGGATCGGCAGCAGCGCCAGGACCCCGAGCAGATCCGGCGGGTAGTGCCGTGCGACAGCCAAGCCCCGCCGGGCAAGCTGGACAGTGGCGCGGACGCGGCGGTGGGCCTCCTCGAGCCTCCTGGCGCGCGCGGTAATGAGAGGATCGAGCGCCGCGCGAACCGGCTCCCAAGCCTCCAGCAGCTCTCGGACGACTTCCGCGCGTTCCGCGGGGGAGATGTTGGCGTCCGGCCTGGCGGTTCGCAGGAGCTGTAAGGCGTCTTCCGGAGGCAGCCAGGCAACCGCGGTGCCAGGGGCGCCGCTGAATCCGAAGCACTGCACTTCCTCAGCCAGGAGGTCGGGTTTTCCGGGAACCGAGAGGGTGTAGCGGAGCCGGCAGAGCAGGAGAAAAGTGCGCCGGGTGACGACGCGCGTGCGGATGGCGCCACAGCGGTTGGCTACGGCCGCGCCGGGCCGGGCGAGCGCTTCCTCGCTGAGCCACTGGGCGAGCGCCTGAAGGAAGGGGTGGTTGCGGTCGAGGGGTTCAACGCCCTCCGGAGCAGCGGTGCGAAAGGTAACACGCCACTCTTCGGTGTCGGGCGCCGCGGCGCGCACTAGATCCGGCAAGCGATCGAAGCCCGAAACGACCAGCGTGTCGCCGGCAGCCGGTCGCAAGCGAAGATTGAGACGCTGAGCGGCGTTTTCCAAGAAGCGACGGGCCGTAGCGGGGTCGGCCAGCACGGCATCGGTCTCCTTGAGTTCGCGGTCCACCTCGTCCGGCTTAATGGCGTGCTGAGCAAACCGCGTTCGGCTGACCTTTTCGTCCTCGGCGGCACGCGCCCACTTCTGATGCACTTCCTGGACTTCAACCAGGTCGAACAGGCTGAGCTGGAGCGAAGGAGTGGCAAAGAGCTTTCTTAACACAGCCTCGACAATGGTCTCGCTATCCACGGGTACAGGGACGCGAACACCAAGTGTTCGATAGATGTCGCGCGCCTTGCGCAGCAGCACGTCAAGCACGGCGCCGTCCACCGGGTTGTCCCGTCCGTAGTACAAGATGGCTTTCACTGTGGGCGCCCTCTGTCCAAAGCGGTCGATGCGGCCTTCGCGCTGCTCCAGGCGGTTGGGGTTCCAGGGCAGGTCGTAATGGATGACGGCGGTGAACAGGTCCTGGAGGTTGATTCCCTCGCTGAGGCAGTCGGTGGCCACCAGGACGCGTCGGGGAAAGTTCCGGGGATCCAGTTCAGCGATGAGGGCGCTGCGCTCATCTTCGGAGAGCGCGCCAGTAATGGAGAGGATGCGGAGGTTTGGGAACTCCTGCGAAAGTCGCGCCTGAAGCTGGTCGCGGACATAGTCGCTGGTGGCGATGTACCGGCACCAGACGATGGGCTGGAAGCCCTGGCGGAGAAGCTCCCGAACCAGCTTGGTGCACTCGACGATCTTCGTGTCCTCTTCGGTGCCGGAGATCGCCTGCGCCAGACGCTGGAACTCCCGCAACTGCCGACGCTCGGTGTCGGTTAACTCCTCCTCACCTTCTTCCAGGATGTGGGCCGGCTGGGTATCGATGGTGTCCTCGTCGGTCGCCTCGTAAATGTAGGGCGAGTAGGCGGCGTCATCCTGTTGCTCCTCAGATCGCTCGGCTCTCAAGCGCTTGCCGATGGCAGCGACCGCCGCGGCGGGACTGGACATGACGCAGCGCAGCAAGGCCAGCGCCGACCAGTAACGGATGCGCCGGCGCCAGCCGGTAAGGGTGTCGCCGCTGCGGACCAGTTCACGACTGAAGTTGTAGACACCCTCGAAAAGCTGACGGTACTTGGGCGAAAGGGTGTAGGTTTTTTCGCCGGGGTCCCGGTTAGGGAACGGGGTTTCCTCGCCCAACCAGTGGGTAACGTCAGCGCGGCGGCGCTGAACGAAATAGCGAGCGAGTTCCGCGCGCTGGCGGTCGGCAAGCTGCTGCAAATTCAGGTCCCGGAAATCGGCTCTAATGAGGCTGAGCAGCGAAAGCAGCCCCGCTTCGACGCCGCTGTGGGGTGTGGCGGTCAACAGCAGCAGGTGGCGCTCGGGATCGGCAGCTAAGGCGCGGAGCAGTTCGTGGCGTTGCTGCTGGGTGCGCCCGGCGCCGGCATGGTCGGCCGCGCCATGGGCTTCATCCACGATGACGAACTTGGGGCAATGCTGGAGGAAGTTGGCGCGGTGCCGGTCGCTCTTGGCGTAGTCGATGCTGACGATGATGTGCGGGTAGTAGCCGAAGATGCTGTGATCGCCTGAAGGGAGGTCGCGCTCGAGCCCGCTGACGGTGCCGGAACGAATGACCACGGCCTCGATGCGAAACTTCTGCCAGAGTTCACGCTGCCACTGGTCGCAGAGGTAAGGAGGGCAAAGCACGCAGACACGGTCGATCTCCCCACGATCGAGCAGTTCGCGCATGACGAGCAGGGCTTCGATGGTCTTTCCAATGCCCACATCATCGGCGATCAGCATGCGCACGGGATCAAGACGGAGCGCCATAAGCAAGGGGACGAACTGGTACGGCCGCGGGCGCACGCTAATGCGGCCGAGGGAGCGGAACGGGCCGGCGGCGTCGCGGAGAGTCAGCCGGGCGGCGTTGAACAGCAGCTCGACTCCTACCGCGTCGCCGATGTCTTGGACTGTGGGGAGCGGAAACGAAGCGGGCTCGACGCGGTCCAGCCCGTAATCGGCCAGCCGGTGGTAGATGCCGCAGATCTCCTGATCGCTTCCGGCGAGCGGCCGCAGCAGATACAGGTCGTCATTCGGTGACGGCAGGACGATCCATTCCCGGTTCCGGCAGCGGACAATGGAACCAACAGACGCGGCGGGCATGGCTTACCTCCTCGGCTGCCCAAAGATATCCGGGTAGTGAGTGATCTGGGCCTCCAAGTCCTGATCGTAGCGGATCACGACCACGCGATAACCGCAGTCGCGGAGCTGCCGGCGCACATCTCTGTCACGTTCTTGCTGCGCCGGCTCATCGTGGATGGCGCCATCACAAAACACGCAGGCGTGGCAACCGGAGTAGTAGAAGTCCGGGATAGTGTTGACTTCCGCCAGGGTCTTTTGGGCCTCATCCGGGAGGTTGCGGCGGGTTTGGTAGAGGTGATCGATGAAGCGGCGTTCCAGCTCGGACCGGCTGTCCGTCAAGGAGCGCAGCCAGCGGTAGTGCTCTTCGTAGTCTCGCCCGGCGCGCCGCGGCGTGGTAGCGGATTGCGCCAGCCCCCGCAACAGGTCCCGAGCCAGGTGGCGGTTGAGCAAACGGTGGTCCGGCTGGTTGGTGTAAGAGAGCAGGCATTCGTAGCAGGCCTGGGCGCAGTCTGGCTTCTTGTCTTCAAGCGAGCCAAGGTCGAAGTGCAGGCGCTCAAGCGCGGTGGAGGCGATAGCGGCGAACAAATCGGCTTCTTCCACCAGACGGCGGAGGACGCCGACGCCCCCTTCGGCCGCCTCCCAATACAGGATGGCCCGATGATCGCCGGTGCCCACGCGCTCTGAGGCCAGTTCCGATTCTTCAATCTGGAAATGCTGCTCCATGCCACGCTGAAGGGCGAACTGCAAGGACGCCAGTGCCTTCAGGTCACGCTGGATCTCAGCTTGAGGACACACCAGCAAAAGGTTCTCGGTATCGCTGACGAAGAGGCGGAGAATCACGGTCTCGCCTTGCGCCTGCCCGGCGTCGGGATTGATTTCACCATTGGCCAAGTTGAGGAGAAAGCCTTCGTTTCGGCCGCCTTTCCAGCCGTGGTTGATCTTGAAGAGCGTGGCCGAGGGAGCGAAGGTTACTCGCAGGAGCGGCTGCGTCGAATCTGTTCCGACCGTGGCTTCCTCGGTTCGCAGGAGACCGCCTGTGCCGGCAGCGAAGCGGAAGTGGATGGAGGTGTGATAGCCGCGCCTGATGCGCTCTTCTTCATCGCAGGTGATCCGTTCCCGGCGGATCGTTTTGGCGTTGGGCATTTCCAGCAGGTTGACGAACAGGCTGGTGGAGCCGTCGAGCACGGTTTGGCAGTTATCACATCGATCGTCGTTGCCATTATTGAAGTACCCGCAGACGTTGCAGATCTTGGCGGTCGTACGCCGGGCGCCCAGGCCCCCGGGCGGAGTCCAGAAGCGACGCACTTGGTACTTCGCCCCTTCGTGGTAGATCAGGTTGTCCGGACCAAACTCGGTAATAGCCAGGAAGCGTGGCCGGCTGATGAACTCGCCGTCCTCGCGCGGAACGTAAACCCGTACGGGAAGACGGGGGAAGTTGTAGCCGGGCAGAAAACCTTCACTGGCCAGGTAGCGGTACGGGTAGAAGTCGGATTCCTCACGCAGCGTGCCGGTATTGGTGAGGAGGTTTCGTTGCCGAATGGCCTCGTCAACCCGCTGTTTGGCTTCGCGCTGCTGGTGCTCGTCAAAGGACGTGGCCTGGACGCGCTGCGCTTCCAGGAGCTGTGCGGTGGCTGCCCGGTAAAGCTGCCGCCAGCGGTCGAAGGCTTCGTTGAAAGCCTGCGGCGCACGGCGCACCGTGCTTTCGAGCCAGTCGCCGGTAAACCAGTCGGCCTGCGCCAAATCGTCGCGGCAAAGGTCCAGGATGGAACGAGCGTCCTCAATGCACTCACGCAGCCGTTCCTGGGAAAGCTGGATGGCGGCCCGGACATGGTCTTTCAGGGGCAGCTCGTCCAACTGGAGTTCGAGGAGTTCGTCGATGGACCGTTCGATCCTCAGGTTGACCCTGGAAAACCAGAGGGCATGGATGTGGGCCCGGACGAGATCTTCGTTCGAGAGGTCAATCCGGGGAGGCCGAACGGCGCCGGCAACCATTTCCTCGCGGCGGCGGAAGAAGTACTGATCGTGGCCGCTGCCGGCTGCACAGTAAGCGAGGATAAGTGCGGGATCGCCCTTGCGGCCGGCGCGTCCGCTGCGCTGCGCATAGCTGGCCGGAGTCGGAGGAATGTTGCGCATGTGAACGAGCTGCAAGTCGCGAATGTCGATGCCCAACTCCATGGTCGGTGAGCAAAAGAGCAAGGGAAGGTCTCCGTCGCGGAAACGACGCTCACGCTCCTGGCGATCGAAGTACTGGATCTGCGCCGTGTGGGCGAGTCCTTCGACGGGCCGCAAGGAAAGCGCACGGCGGCTGTACAGCTCCCGGAAGAACTCGTTGGCCTTTTGCTGCACCTGGACATAGATCGGGCTGGCCGCGCGGCGGCTGTAAATGGGATCGGGAGGGGGTGGCGTGCCGTCGCCCGGGCGCCAGACCAGCACGGCCGCCTCGAGTTGAACGAACTCCACTCCCCGCTCGCTGTCCATTCTCAGAAGCCCCTGGGAAGCGAGCACGGTCACCAGCTTCCGGACGAATTGCGAGTAGTCAAGAATATCCGGCAGGCGGCGGCGCAAGTAGCGACCAACGAGGCTGCGCGCACTGAGGCTGACACCCGTGAGATGGTTAGCGGGCTGGTCCGGAAGGATCAGCCGCTCGGCTTGGCGCAGCCGCTCCTCCGACTCATCGAAGTTCCAGCGGTCGTTGATGACCTGGTTGACCCGCTGCCGGAGCTGCTGCTGGTACGTTTCGCGGAGGCACTCCGCCCGGATGGCCAGCTTCTTGCGGCAGAAGTCGAGTATAGGCCTGAGGATTTCGAGACGTTCGCTGCCAGACAGCCTCGCCAGTGGCGGCAGCTCGCGCCAAAGATCATCGCGGTTGCAAGCGGACTCCAGACCCTCGTAGTGAACGTGCAGAAGGCCGCACTGTTCGAGGTTCGGGTGAAGGATACGCCAGGCGCGACGGAGGTCTTCGTAGATACGGTACTGGATCAGGTCTTCGAAGCATTTCCAGACTGTGGCTGCGTGGGCGGACACCGGATCGAGGTCGGGGTTCTGCGCGACGTCGCGCAAGTCCAGCCCGAGCGCCGCCTTCGTCTTTGCAGCGATGTCAAAGTGACGGAGTTCGCCGTGCCGCTGAAGGGCCTCGTAGATGGCGCCCCGCAGCAGCGACACCCGAACGAAATCGTTACAATGGCCCGCCTGAAGGGAGGCGTCCTGGCGGTTGTCGGTGAAGCTGAGGAGCTTCCGGGCCGAGCCTGAGATCCCGGCCTCTTCGGCATGGTGCAGTGCAGCGATCCCCAGGACGGTTGTGGCAGAGCTGCGGCCCTCGCTCGAAAGTCCGCTGAGCTTGGTGAACTCACGCTGCCGGCCTGAGTAGTATTCTCCGCAACTGAGGCACAACAGGAAGGGGCTTTGCTGGAAGTAGCCCGCGGTTGCAGCCGCAGACGGTTGAGACGAAACCGAACCGTCGGGCTGGACGTGAATCAAGCGAGGAAGGCGTTTCTTGTAGTTGCTCCGAACTCGGCCATTAGCGTTCAACCACTCCGGAGGCAGGTCCTCCGCCGACCAATTGAACTCCTCCGACGGTGGCATCATCAAGTAGCCGCGCTGGGATTGCTCGTCCTCCTCCTCGTCAAACGCCTCCCGCCATGGCGTAATCCGGCTGTTCGCTTCGTCGTAGCGAACCTTGTAGTATTCCTGGCCGCACACACGACAGAAGGCCAGCGGAAACAACAGGCGCGCTCCATTCGTACCCGGCGCGTAGTACTGGCCGTCGAGGGTGAGATAACGCTGGTTGCGCGGCTCGTAGGTGGCATAGACGGCGCGCCCCTGTGAGATGAACTGGTGCAGTTTGAAGGCAAAGACGGGAGTGCCGTCCGGATACCGGATGTGCGGCTGGAGCACCCCTCCTCCGGGGCGCCTGTTTCCTCAGCCAGTTGGGCGGCCAGGGCACTGACGCTCATCGGTGGTCGGCGGCGATAGTTGCCGTCGATTTCCTTCTGGATGCCGACGGCTGCTTCCAGCCAGCTCGTAAGGGGATTACGCAGGAGCGAGTCAATGTCATGGGGCGGCGGCGCGTTCAGGGCGAGATTGAGTTCGTCCGCCGTCGGAGGCGTGGGCCGGGCGGCGATTGGGACCAAGGATTCTTCGATGATGTTGTCCGGCGGTATCACCGCTCCGAAGAGTCTGCCAGCGAACGCGGCGACCGCCCGGCGGCGCTCCTGTGGTGGAGCGGAGGGGCTCGAGATCATGGTCGCACTGGTACCGATGTGCAACAGATTCGGATTCCCGCAGCGTTGCTTCAGTCGGCGGACGAGCATGGCTACGTCGGCGCCCTGCCGGCCGCGATACATGTGCAGCTCGTCGAGGATGAGGAACTGAAGCGCTGATGTGGCGCGGTCCACGAAAGCCGCTTCCTGCGGGCGGAGCAACATCATTTCGAGCATCATGAAGTTGGTGAGCAGGATGTGGGGACGCCCCTCTTGGATTTCGCGTTTCTGGGTATCGCTCTCCTGGCCGGTGTACTTGGCAAAGCGGACAGGCATCTCCTGGCCGGTTCGCCGCTGGTAGCTGTCCGCGAGGGCGATCAACGACTCCCATTGTGAATTGACCAGCGCGTTCATTGGATACACGACGATGGCCCAGACCTTGCGTTCGTGGAAGTTGCCGCGAAGGACCGAGTCGAAGATGGGGATGAAGTAGGTGAGGCTCTTCCCCGAGCCGGTCCCGCTGGTAACCACGTATGAGCGCCGTTGGGCCGCCAGCACGATGGCATCGCGCTGGTGCTGATATAGGCGTATAGACTCGCCGCTTTCGGTGCGAAAGATGCGCGCCGTCGCAGGCAGGAGAAGTCCTGAGGCGGCGAGCTCATCCACGGTCTCCGCCTGCTGATAGGCCGGGTTCAACTGAATCAGCGCATCCGGCCAGAGGACGTTCTCTTCGAGCAGTTTCCTCTCGACGAACTCGAGGATTGCCTCGTCGGAAATTGACAGGAAGCTCTGGACGTACTGCTGGTAGTCCCGGAGCACGCTGGCGTGGAAGTCGAAGATGCTCATAGGGAAAGCCCGCAAAGATATTCTATGCGGTCTGCAGGAGGGCGTGGGGCCAAACGGCGTTGACGAACTTCCGGACCAGCTCAGGAGAATCAAGCCAGCGAAGAGCCGTCAGACTGGCTACGGGTCACTCGGACCACTCCCGGTCCAGATGTGTGCGTCGAGGGCGCGACATCCTGCCTTCAATCAACTCGTACCAGAAAAACCAGCGTTGTTTTTCGCTCAGGTCGTGCCGTTGGTGTCGTGCGGCATGCGCTTGGCGGCGCGTGATCCATTCGTGGTGCTCACGGCACAAACGTTTGGTGACCGGTCCTCCCTCGTGGTACTCGTAAAGAACGTGGTGCTCCTCGGTTGCGGCTTGCCCGCATCCCTTGACGGGGCAGGTCCCGAACTTGCGAATCAGCACTTCGGTCACAGACGGCATTGCGGCTCTTCCCTCGCGCGGATAACCGCGTCAGCGGGCCGGCTGCCACCAGGATACCGTTCCAGGCGCATGGCTGGACTGGCGATGCCGATGGCGGGACTCGGGCGAGCGCGTCTTGACCAGATCGGACCTCTGCCAGACGAACCACGGCGTGCCCGCGTTCCCCTGCCACTCACTGCACAATCCGGGTGGCCGGCTCCGCGTCCGCTATGCTGGGCGGAACGGTCGCTGCGTCGGGCACCGACACCGTGCCTCCGTCGGCGCTTCTGCCCGCGGCCGCCGCGAGTTTCTGTT
>CAZTUO010000103.1:0-10123 GCA_964616355.1 uncultured Nitrospira sp. | reverse complement strand
AGCCTCGACGACCAGCAGGCCTACGAGCAGGCGCTGGCCCGGTACAAGCAGGGCGACTTCGTCCAGGCCCAGGAAGGGTTCACCCGGTTCCTGGCCCAGTTTCCGGGCTCGACGCTGGCCGGGAACGCGCAGTTCTGGCTCGGCGAATGCTATTATGGCCAGAAGAAGTTCCAGCGGGCGATCGAGGCGTACGACCGGGTCCAGACCACCTACCCAGCCAGCGAGAAGGTGCCGGCGGCCTTGCTCAAAAAGGGCTACGCCTACCTGGCCCTCAAGGAGCGACAGCAGGCCGCCACCGTGTGGCGGCAGCTCGTGGAGGGCTATCCCAAGAGTCCCGAGGCGAGCAAGGCCATGGATCGGCTGAGGCAGATCAAACAGTCGCCGTGACGGCTCGATCGTGCAGGGTGCCATGATGCTGCGAGGGATGTCCCTGGTCTTGCGCTCAGCCGTGCTGACCCTGGGGGTGGCCCTGGCGGCTGGGTGCGCCAAGCATTCCGATTTCGTCGAGCTGCGGACCGACCTGACCCGGTTGCAGGATCAGAGCAAGAAGGAGAAGGATGCGCTCGATCGTCGGCTCCAGGCGCTTGAGGCCAAGCTGGAGGTGAGGCCCGCGGCTAGGTCCGGGTCGGCCGAAGCGGTGCGGGAGGTGGAACACCTGCGGGCTCAGCTCAGCGAGCTGGCGGTGCGCGTCAAGGAGCTCGAGAGCCGGCTGGCCCGGGCGGACGTCGCCGCGCCGCCTACAGCGGCGAAGCCCGCCGCTCCGCCGGCGCCGGGGACGCGCGAGGGGAAGGCCGCCGCGCCGCCGAGCGAACCCGAGTCGCTCCCGCTGCCCGGCATGACCGGCATCACGCCTACCTCGGCCTTCAACCTGGCCTATAACGATTACTTGAACGGCCGCTACGAGCTGGCGATCGCTGGTTTCGAGCGGTTTCTCAAGGACTTTCCCGGCAATTCGCTCACGCCCAACGCGCATTATTGGATCGGCGAGTCCTACTACAGCAAGCGGGACTATGTCCGGGCCATGCAGGCGTTCGAGAAGGTCGTGACCGGCTTCCCGCGCAGCGAGAAGGTGCCGCCGGCGCTCTTCAAGATGGGGTTGTCGGCCGCCGAGATCGGCGATTCGCAGAAGGCGCGGACGCTGCTCAAGCGGGTGATCGAGGAGTTCTCCGGCTCCGACGAGGCCAAGCTGGCCAAGAATAAGCTGGCCGAGATCCGATGACTGCCCCGCCGTCGGCTGTCGCCGGTCCTGCCCGCTCCTGCCCGTTCGATTCAGCCGGCGCGGCGTCCGCTGCCAGGACGTCGCGCCGGGTTTTTTGAGAGAGCCCCGTGACCGTTGCCAGCGCCACGAGCAAGATCCGGATCCTGTCGGAGGCCGTCGTCAGCCGCATCGCCGCCGGGGAGATCGTGGAGCGTCCGGCCGCGGTGGTGAAGGAGCTGATTGACAACAGCCTGGACGCGGGGAGCCGGCTCGTCGTCGTCGAGGTGGTGGAGGGCGGCCGCCGGCTGATCCGAGTCACCGACGACGGCGAGGGCATGAGTCGGGCCGACGCGCAACTCGCCTTCCAGCGGCACGCCACGAGCAAGCTCCGGTCCGAGCGGGACCTGGGCTCGATCACCTCGCTCGGTTTTCGCGGCGAGGCCCTCCCCAGCATCGCCGCGGTCTCGAAGGTGCGGCTGGTGACGGCGCGCCGAGAGGATCCGGTGGGCACGCGGCTGCTCCTCGCTGGCGGCGCGGTGACCCGCGTCGAGGACGCTGCCGCCCCACCGGGCACGCAGGTGGAGGTCGCCGACCTGTTTTTTAATACGCCGGCCCGCCGGAAGTTCCTGAAGACCCCCGCGACCGAGTTCGCTCACATCTGCCAGACGGTGCAACAGGCCGCGCTGGCCTGGCCGCAGACCCATTTCAAGCTGCTCCACAACGGGCAGCCGGTGCTGGACTATCCCGCGGCCCCGTCGCAGGAGCAACGGGTGGGTCAGGTTCATGGGACGCAGTTTCTCGCCCAGGCCGTCGCGGTCCGGGCGGAGGAAGCGGGCTGCTCCGTGGAGGGCTTCATCGTGCGCGCGGTCGAGGCGCGGACAAGCCGGACCCTCCAGGACGTCTTCGTGAACCGCCGCTGGGTGCGGAACCCGACCGTGCTCCATGCGGTCTATGACGGGTACGGCACGTCGCTTGCGAAGGGACGGCACCCCGCGTTCGTCCTTCTCCTGGAGGTGGCTCCCGACCGAGTGGACGTCAACGTGCATCCGGCGAAGCGGGAAGTCCGCTTCGCCGAGCAGGAGCGGCTGCATCACCTGGTCCGGCAGGCCGTCCGGGAGGCACTGGGCCTGGCTGCGGAGGCGGGTGCGTCGTCACAGGGACTGCGGGCTCCAGGCATCGGCCTGGCCGCGCGGATGAGCGACAAGACGGCGGCTCCTGCGCCGGGGGGACCGTTGGCGGAAGCGCTAGGCAAGACGGCCAGCGGCCTGCCTGGCGATGGCTCGTCGGAGGTGCGGCGTCAGGTGGCGCCGTCTGGCGCTGGCGTGGCGGATCGCGCCCGAGGCGAAGCCGTTGGGGAGCTGCCGGTTGGCTACGCAGCCGGCCTGGAGTGGGACGTCGTCCCGCTGGGCCAAGTCAGCCAGACGTTCCTCGTGGCCCAGGTCGGGCCCGAGCTCCAAGTCATCGATCAGCACACGGCGCACGAGCGGGTGCTGTTCGAGCGGCTGTGGCGGACCTGGAAGGATCGCGTGATGGTGACGCAGCCGCTACTGATTCCCGAGACCGTCGAGCTGCCGTCCCACCAGGCGATCCTGCTCAAGGATCGCCTCGAGGACTTGGCCGGCTTGGGCCTCGAGGTCGAGCCGTTCGGCGCCTGCGCCTTCGTGATCCGCAGCATGCCCGCGCTCCTGGGCCGGCTGGACGCGGCCGCGCTCCTCCAGGACCTTGTCGAGGACCTGGCGCAGTGGAGCGCCTTGTCGTCGCTCGAGGCGCGTGTCCGGCCGGTCTTGGCGTCGCTGGCCTGTCACGGCGCGGTGCGGGCCGGCCGGGCGTTGGAGGCGGCCGAGAGCAAACGGCTGATCGAAGACTGGGTGCGCGAGGGGCTGCCCATGACGTGTCCCCACGGTCGGCGGGTGGCACTCCGCCTGCCGGCGGACGAGTTGGCGAAGATCTTCGGCCGGGCCTGACGGCGGTGACGGGTGACGCGTGACAAGCGATACAGGCGCTGGATATGAGTCAGCCATCGGTCCCGCGTCCCGCGTCCCGTCTCTGCTTGCTCGCGGCATCAGGCCCCTGGTGGTGCTGGTCGGTCCGACCGCGGTGGGGAAAAGCCGGGTGGCGATCCGGGTTGCCCGGGCGCTCGGCACGGAGATCCTGGCGGCCGACTCCCGTCAGGTGTACCGGGGCATGGACCTCGCCACGGACAAGCCGGCCCTGGCGGAGCGGGAGGGCGTCCCGCACCGGCTGATCGATCTGGTCGAGCCGGATCAGCCCTTCAACGTCGGCGACTACCGCCGGCAGGCCCTCGCGGAGATCGCGCGGCTGCATGAGGCGGGGCGGGTGCCGCTCGTGGTGGGCGGGACTGGCCTGTATGTCCGGGCGCTCCTCCGGGGCCTCTGGGAGGGGCCCTCCGCCGATTGGGCCCTGCGCGCTCGCCTGGAGGAGGAGGCGCGCATTCACGGGGACGAGGTCCTGCATCGGCGACTGGCGGCTGTGGATCCGGCGCTCGCGGCCCGGCTGCACCCGCACGACCGGGTGAAGATCGTGCGGGCCCTGGAAGTTCACCACCTGCTTGGCCGGCCGCTCTCGGAAGCGCACCGGGTGCATGGGTTCGCGGAGCGGCCGTTCACGCCGCTCCTCCTCGGGCTGATCCGTGACCGAGCGGCGCTCTACCGGCGGATTGAGGAACGGGTGGACGCGCAGCTCGCCCGTGGGCTTCTCGCGGAGACGCAACGCCTGCTCGCCCAAGGCTACGGGCGGCATCTCAGTTCCATGAAGGGGCTGGGCTACCGGCAGATGGCGGGGTTCCTCGCCGGCGAGTACGACTACGGGGAGGCCGTGCGGCGGCTGAAGCGCGACACGCGGCGGTTCGCCAAGCGGCAGTTGACCTGGTTCCGCAAGGAGCCGGGCATCCTCTGGATCCCGCTCGGCGAGCAAGACACGGTCGAGGCGGCGGCGGCCCGCATTCTGGGCGAGATCGAGACGTTTCTGACCCGGCTCGCGGATGCCGTCCCGACCGGGGCGGGTGCGGGTGTACCGGCGGGCTGACGGGCCTAAGAGCGAGACGCAGCACGTATGGCGACGAAGCGGACGCAGCCGCAGGCCGAGATCGGGATCATCGGCGGGAGCGGCCTCTATGAGATGGAGGGGCTGCGCGAGGTGCGGGAGCTGCGGGTGACGACGCCGTTCGGGCGGCCGTCCGAGGCGCTCGTCCTCGGGACGCTGGACGGCGTGCGGGTCGCGTTTCTGTCCCGACACGGCCGGGGACACCGGCTGTCGCCGAGCGAGATCAATTACCGGGCGAACCTGTACGCGCTGAAAGCGCTCGGCGTCGGCCGCGTCCTCTCCGTGAGCGCCGTCGGCAGTATGAAGGAGGCGATCCGGCCGGGCGAGGTGGTGCTGCCGGACCAGTTTGTGGACCTCACCAGGCGGCGCCCGAGCACCTTTTTCGAAGGCGGGATTGTCGCCCACGTGGCGTTCGGCGACCCCGTCTGCCCGGCCTTGTCGGCCGCGCTCTTCAAGGCGGCGCAGGAGGCCGGTGCGACGGTGCACCGAGGCGGGACCTACCTCTGCATCGAGGGGCCCCAGTTCTCCAGCCGCGGGGAGTCCCTGCTCTACCGGCAGTGGGGGGTGGATGTGATCGGGATGACCAACCTGCCCGAGGCCAAGCTGGCCCGCGAGGCGGAACTCTGCTACGCGACGCTCGCGCTCGTCACCGACTACGACTGCTGGCACAAGAGCCACGAGGCCGTGACGGTGGACATGATCCTCGAAACACTGCACAAGAACGTGGCGCTGGCCAAGCGCATCCTGCGCGCGGCCGTGTCGGTCGCGGGCGAGCCGCGGGCCTGTCCCTGCGCCCGCGCGCTGGAGCACGCCCTCGTGACCGCCCCTGCCCGGATCCCGGCCGCAACGAGGCGCCGGCTGGCGCTACTCGTCGGCCGCTATCTGCCGGCCCAGAGAGGAGCCCGCTGAGGATGGGAAAGCTGCTGGTCGTCGGCTCGGTCGCGCTCGATACGGTCCGGACGCCGTTCGGGGAGGCGCACGAGGCGCTGGGCGGGTCCGCGACGTTCTTCGCGACCGCCGCGAGCTACTTCACGAGCGTGGATCTGATCGCGGTGGTGGGGGAGGATTTTCCCGAGGCGCACCTCCAGTTCCTGCGCAGCCGGGGCGTGGACCTCACCGGGCTGGAGCGCCAGCCGGGGGAGACCTTCCGGTGGAAGGGGGAGTACACGTATCAGCTCAACGAGGCGCACACCCTGGACACGCGCCTCAACGTCTTCGAGACCTTTCGCCCGAAGGTGGCCGAGGCCTTCCGCACGCCGGACATGCTGTTCCTGGCGAACATTGATCCCGAGCTGCAGCTCGATGTGCTGCGGCAGGTCCGGCGGCCCGCCTTGGTCGCCTGCGATACCATGAACTTCTGGATCGAGCGCAAGCGCGAGGCGCTGTGGCGGACGCTCGCGCAGGTGGACGTGCTCATCATCAACGACGGGGAGGCGCGCGCGCTCGGCGGCGATCCGAACCTGGTCAAGGTGGCCAGGACGATCCTCGCCCAGGGGCCCAAGCACCTGATCATCAAGCGCGGTGAGTACGGTGTGCTCATGTTCACCCAGAAGGAGATCTTCGGCGCTCCCGCGTTCCCGCTGGAGCAGGTCAAGGACCCCACGGGCGCGGGGGACACGTTCGCGGGCGGGTTCATGGGCTACCTGGCGGCCACGGGTAACCTCTCGCCGGCCTCGATCCGCCGGGCGATTATCTTCGGCAGCGTGATGGCCTCCTTCACGGTCGAGGCGTTCAGCCTTGACCGCCTGCGTGCGCTCGATTACAAAGAGATCGAGGAGCGGTTCCGGGCGTTCAAGCGGCTGACCCACTTCGAGGATCTGACATGAGCGGACGGGCTCCTGGGCGCCGGCGATGGCTGGGGCTAGCGGTCGCGGGTCTGGCTGCAGCCGTCGCGCTTGCGGGATGCGCCGAGCAGCAGGAGACGGTCAAGCGGGCGGACGGCCACTTCCAGGAAGGGCTGGCGGCCCTGACCCGCAATCCCCAGCAGGCGTTCGTGAACTTTCAGAAGGCCGTGCAGCTCAATCCGCATCACAAGGACGCGCACTATTACCTGGGACACCTGTACGCCCAGCAGGGGAAGCTCCCACAGGCCGAACAGGAGTTTCGGACCGCCCTGCGGATTGACCCGGACTACTCCGAGGCCTACACGTACCTGGGGCATGTGCTCGTGCAGCAGGACCGATGGCGCGAAGGCATCGAGGCCTACCGGCGGGCCCTGAGCAACCCCCTCTACGTGACGCCCGATCTGGCCTGGTTCCACCTCGGGCTGGCCCTGGCGCACGAAGGCGACATGGAGGGCGCGACGCGCGCCTTTGAGGACGCCATGCTCGTGAACCCGGCGAGCGTCCCGCCGGCCCGGCTCAACTTCGAGCTGGGGCGGGCCTATTATCGGCTCGGGTACAGCCGCAAGGCCCGGGAGGCGCTGATGCGGGTGACCAGCCTCGATAGGGACGGCGAATACGGGAAGCTGGCGGATGCGCTTCTCCAGCGGCTCAAGCCTGAGCCGTAGCGAATAGGCCATGGAACCGGTGGGCGAATACTTCAAGCAGGTCCGTGAAGCGCGAGGGCTCACGCTCGAGGACATCGCCGTCAAGACCCGGATCCATCCCGACTTCCTCCGGGCGCTGGAAGACGGCAACTTCGCCAAGCTGCCGGACCAGGTCTTCGTGAAGGGGTTCGTGCGGTCCTACGCGCAGTCTCTGGGACTGGATGAGGAGGAGGCGCTCCGCCGGTTCGTGGAATCGGCCGGGCCCTTCTATGACAAGCAGGCGGACCTGGAGCGGCTCCGGCGCAAGCAGGCCGAAGACGAACGCAAGCGACAGGCCAACCGGAAAGTGCTCGCGGCAGCGGTCGGCGTAGCGCTGCTGGGCCTGCTGTTGCTGCTGACCCGTGAGCAGTCCGCCGTCGCTCCGCCTCCGGTGACGGCCCCGCCCCTGTCCGAGCCTCCGCACTCGGAGTCCGGGGCTGGCCGCTCCAGCCCGGTGCCGGCCCAGTCGGCCGTGCCCGGCCCGGCGACGTTGGCCCCTCCGGAGCTTCCGAGCGAGCCTGTCCTCGGGGCCGAGGGCATGGGCGCACCGCGTAGCGGGGAAGCGAGCGGCGCGGCTGGACGCGAGCCGGAAGCCGGCGGTGCGCGGGACGCCGCGACTTCGTCGGGGCCGGCCGCCTCGTCGGCGGTGAGGGCCGGCGTGGCGAACGAGCCTGCCGGGATGTCAGGTCCGCTGGTGTTGGAGCTGGAGGCGCACGAGCTGAGCTGGGTTGTGGTCCAGGTGGACAACGACAGCCCGCAGGAAGCCCTGCTTCGACCGGGCGAGCGGGTGCGATGGAAGGCGGCGGACAAGCTCCTGTTGACGCTCGGGAATGCGGGCGGCGTGCGGGTTGAGCTGAATGGCGTGCCTCAAGGTCCCTTTGGGCCCAGCGGCAGAGTTGCGCGGGATATCCTCTTCAAACGGTAGCTCTGTGACCAGGGTCCGCTGACCCCCGACCGTGTCGTCTTGTCCGATGACCAATGACCACGCTCCCCCACTGGCATTCCCCGTTGACCAGGCCGTCCGGCATCTGACCCCACGTCTTCCCTGTAAGCTGCAGGTCGGCATCATCCTTGGCTCCGGGCTCGGCAGCTACGCCGAGTGGCCGCCGGTGCGGCTCGCCATTCCCTACGCCGACATCCCGGGGTTTCCCGTCTGTTCGGTGGAAGGCCATGCGGGACGCCTGGTCATCACCGAGCGCTGCGGGCCCGGCGTCGCCCTCCTGCAGGGACGGGTCCATCGGTACGAGGGCCATTCCCTGGAGGCGGTCACGCGGCCCATCCGGGTGCTCGCCGCCCTGGGGATCCGGACCCTCATCGTCACCTGCGCAGCGGGAGCGCTGGATGAGGCGGAGCCGGGCGCGCTGATGGTGATCGAGGACCATCTCAATCTCATGGGTGACAACCCGCTGATCGGGGTCGGGCCTGGGGGCCCGGGCGCCCCCCCTTTCGTCGAGATGGCAGACGCCTATGACCGGCGGCTCCGCGACCTCACCGAACGGGTTGCGCGCGACCTGGGTATCCGGCTGCGCCGCGGGGTCCTCGCCGGAGTGTCCGGACCGACCTACGAAACCCCCGCCGAGGCCAGGATGCTGGAGCGGTTGGGTGCGCAGGCGGTGAGCATGTCGGTCGTGCCGGAAGTCATCGTCGCCTGGGCCTGGGGGCTTCGGGTGCTGGGCCTCGCGATCCTGACGAACCGGGCGGGGACTCCCCAGGGCCCCGGCGCACACGAGGCGGTCCTGGCCGAGGCCGCGCGGCGGGTCGGCACGGTCGGCCGGCTCCTGGACAGCCTGTTGGGGCGTCTAGGGGAGACTGCCGAGGGGTGAGCGCCCGCGAGCGGCTTGACAAGGCCGGGAGGGCATTGCTATAGTGCGGCCCCTTGAGGAGAGGCCTCGCCGAATTCCGGCCCATTCGTTGATCCAAGAAAGGAGGAGCTGTGATGCGGTATATTTCGAGGTCCGTTGGTCTTTTAGCAGCATTCATGCTCGTCGCGTCCACCGTCGCTGTGGCCGAGGAGCGGGATCCCCTGAAGCCCCGGGTGCCGCCCGACCAGATCGCGGAAGCGAAGAAGCTCAAGAATCCCATTCCCAAGACACCTGAGAATCTGGCGAAGGGCAAGGCGCTGTTCGAGGGGAAGGGCACCTGCTTCAACTGCCACGGGAAGGAGGGGAAGGGAGACGGCCCGGCGGGCCAGATCCTCAATCCCAGCCCGCGCAACTTCACCAACTGCAAGTTCCATAAGAAGCGGAAGGACGGCGAGCTGTTCTGGGTGATCAAGAACGGGAGCCCGGGAACCGGGATGGTGCCGCTGATCCCGGCTGCGATCACCGAGGAGGAGGCCTGGACGATCATCAACTACGAGCGGAGCTTCTGCAAGGAGAACGTCGAGTAGCGACGGTTGCGAGCCGGGCTCGGTGAAAAGAGCAGAGGGGGACTCTCCCCTCTGCTCTTTTTGTTTGCCCGCTGCTCGAGGAGGCTGCCCGCCCGGTGTGCTGCGGCTGCAGGCTCAGCGGGCCGCCGACACCGCGCCGGCCGGCCGCGTCAGGGTGAGGCCGGCGAGCGGGTGGCCGGCCCGGAGCGAGGGGAGCACGAGCGGCTGGAGCTCCTGCTTGAATGTGCTGCGCGAGACGGACGGCACGGTCTGGGTGAGGAACGCCGCCAGCTCGCCCACCGTGACGGCGCCGTTCCCGTCCTTGTCCGCGTCCCCCCGCAATCCCCGAATCAGGTAGTAGGTGAACAGCCCGTGCCGTACCGCGTCGGGCTCGAGCGCGGGCTGGAATCCCGGGGACGCGATCAGGCGGGCGGGATGGTTCCCGCCGGCATCCCAGCGCAGCGCCTTCTGCGGTCCCTTGCCGGCGCCCGAGGGACGGGTCGTCGGTCCGTCGAAGATCAAGAGAACCTGGCGGGTCCTGAGTTTCGCCAGGGCGGCGGCCAGGTCTTTCAGCGGATAGAGCCGGGCGGTCCCGTTCGCGCCGGCTTCGTACGGCAGGAGCGCGACGTCACCGGAGGGCGACGCGGTCGCCAGGCCGGCGAAGTAGACGATCACAACCGACTGCTCGTTCACCCGGGAGGGGAGCCAGTCCAGCAGCACCTCTTCCAGATCCGGCCGCAGCGCGTGCTTGTCCCGGAGGACCTTGACGTTGGCAGCCGGGACCCCGCCCAACGCCTGGAAGTAGGCGGCGACCAGCTCGGCGTCCGCCGCCGCGTACTTGCGCGTGAGGGGCTGCGGGTCGCGGTAGGTGCTGATCCCAACCGCGACCACATAGAGCTGGGGCTGCTGGACCCCGGGCGGCGCGGCCGGGACGTAGCGATAGAGCTTCGCCTTGTTCAGCGACCAG
>CAZTUO010000102.1:5481-10131 GCA_964616355.1 uncultured Nitrospira sp. | reverse complement strand
CACCGGTGGACCCAGGACAACATCGCCTAAATGCGCACGCAGCTCCGACGGCTGGGGCTGTCCTACGACTGGGAGCGGGAGTTTGCGACCTGCCAGCCCGACTATTACCGCTGGAACCAGTGGTTCTTCCTCAAGATGTACGAGCGCGGGCTGGCCTACCGGAAGCGCGCGCCGGTGAACTGGTGCCCGAGCTGCGAGACCGTGCTGGCCAACGAGCAGGTCGAGGAAGGGGCCTGCTGGCGCTGCGGCGCGACGGTGATCCAGAAGGAGCTGGAGCAGTGGTTCTTCCGGATCACCGCCTATGCCGAGGAGTTGCTCGACTGGTGCGACCGGCTGGCGCACTGGCCGGCGCGCGTGCTCGTCATGCAGCGGAACTGGATCGGCAAGAGCGTTGGCGTCGAGGTGGACTTCCCGCTGGCCGAGCCGCTGCCCGGCCTCGCTGCGATCCGGATCTTCACGACGCGCCAGGACACGATCTTCGGCGCGACCTTCATGAGCCTCGCCCCCGAGTCGCCGCTCGTCGAGCGGCTGATCGCCGGGCGGCCTGAGGCGCCTGCGGTGCGCGAGTTCGTCGCCCGGGTCTCCCGGCAGGACAGGGCTGTCCGGACCGCGGCGGACCGGAAGAAGGAGGGCGTCTTCACCGGCGCCTACGCGATCAACCCCTTCACGAAGGCGCGCATCCCGATCTGGGTGGCCAACTTCGTCCTGTACGAGTACGGCACCGGCGCCATCATGGCCGTGCCGGCGCATGACCAGCGCGACTTCGAATTCGCCCGGACCTACGGCCTCCCGGTCCGCCTGGTCATCCAGAATCCGGACGAGACCCTGGACGAGGGGAACCTGGAGGCGGCCTACGAAGAGCAGGACCACGCCGGGCGGCTAGTCAACTCCGACCGGTTCAATGGCCTGTCCGTGCCGGAGGCGAAGGAACGGATCGCGGATTTCATCGAGGCGCAGGGGCTGGGCCGCCGCGCGGTGAACTACCGGCTGCGGGACTGGGGGGTCTCCCGCCAGCGCTACTGGGGGACGCCGATCCCGATCGTGTACTGCGACGCCTGCGGCGTGGTGCCGGTCCCGGAGCAGGACCTGCCCGTAACGCTGCCGGCTGACGTGCCCTTCACGGGAAAGGGTGCCTCGCCGCTGGCGCAGACGGAGCGGTTCGTGTGCACGCTCTGCCCCGCCTGCGGCCGGCCGGCGCGGCGCGAGACCGACACGATGGACACGTTCGTGGACTCCTCCTGGTATTTTCTCCGCTACTGCTCGCCCCACGCCACGCAGGTCCCCCTCGATCCGGCCGCCGTCCGGTACTGGATGGCGGTGGACCAGTACATCGGCGGGATCGAGCATGCGGTCCTGCATCTGCTCTACGCGCGGTTCTTCACCAAGGTGATCCGGGACCTGGGGCTCACGCATGTGGACGAGCCTTTCCTAAGCCTGCTGACCCAGGGCATGGTCTGCAAGGAGACTTACCGGTGTCCGACCCACGGCTGGCTTTTGCCGACCGAGGTCACCGGGGTTGGGCAAGAGGGCTGGCGCTGCGCCCCCTGCCGGGCCGGGGGCCTCGAACAGCCCGTCGAGCGGGGCCGGGTCGAGAAGATGTCCAAGTCGAAGAAGAACATCGTGGACCCGGAGCATCTGATCGCCGCCTACGGGGCTGACACGGCGCGCCTCTTCTCGCTCTTCGCCGCGCCGCCGGACAAGGACCTCGAGTGGAGCGATGCCGGGGTCGAGGGCTGCTCCCGATTTCTCAACCGCGTCTGGCGGCTCCTCACCGACCTGGCGGACATGCTGCCGGTCGAGCGGGGAGCGCGGCACGAACGCGAGCCGGAACCGCCGGCTCGCGTGCTCGAGTTGCGGCGACTGACGCACCGGACGATCAAGAAGGTGACCGACGACATCGAGCGGGAATTCCAGTTCAACACCGCGGTCGCCGCGCTCATGGAGTTCGTCAACGGGCTGTACAAGTTCGTCGGCGAGGGCGGCCGGCCGGCGCTGCCGGGCGAGGCCGCGGCGCTGCGCGAGGCCGCGCAGACGCTGGTGCTGCTGCTCGCCCCCTTCGCCCCGCACCTGGCCGAGGAGCTGTGGGAGCGCCTGGGCGAGGCGCCGAGCGTCGCAGACCGGCCCTGGCCGGCGTACGATCCGGCGCTCGTCGCGAGCGAGCGGCTGACGATCCCGATCCAGGTGAACGGCAAGCTGCGCAGCAAGATCGAGGTCCCGGCCGACTCCACCGAGGAGCAGGTCGTCGGGCTGGCGCGGCAGGACGCGAAGCTCGCCGAGTGGCTGCAGGGGAAGATCCCGCGCAAGGTCATCTATGTCGAGAAGAAGCTGGTCAATTTCGTCGTGTGAGGCTAAGCGACTAGCGAGCAGCTAACAGGGAGTCGCAGCAGACGACTCTCAGGGAGGTGTTCGCTCGCTGACTCCCCTATGCGCTCCTCGCTATTCGCGATCGGCTGTTCGCTGCTGATCTCTGCCGCGTGCGGCTACCAGTTCCAGGTCGGCGGCGCCGGCCCGACCGTCGGCGGGGCGCCCGCTGGGGAGGCCGCGGCGAAACCCGGGCCGGCGCCGAAGCTCCGCATCGGCACCTTCGAGAACAAGTCCTTCCAGCCCAATCTCGAATATAAGTACACCACCTATGCCCGGTACGAGTTTGCAGCGGCGAGCGGGGCCGAAGTCGTGGCCGACGGTGAGCCGGCGGATTACGCGCTCCGAGCCCAGATCGTCTCCGTGACGATCCCGTCGCTCACCTTCACCCAGACCGACACGTTTGAAAGCCGGGTGACCGTGACCGTCAAGGCCACCGTCGAGGACCTACGCACGGGCAAGCCGGTCTGGAGCCAGCACTCGACCCAGTCCTCCGAGTTCTTCATCACCAACGACCTGCAGCTCAACCGCGTGCTCCAGAACCGCGCGCTGGAGCAGGCTGGGGAATTTATCGCGCAGGACCTGGCGACCCGGTTTTTGACCTTTCTCCGGTCCGGGGCCCAACCGGAGCCAGGGACGCCGCGCGGCGCGGTGGGCGACGGGTCCCAGTGAAGCCCGGGCATCGGGAGCCGCCGCAGGAGGCCGTATGACCGTCCGGGAACTCACCGCCGCGCTTGCAAAGGGCGAGCCGGCTCCGGTCTACGCCGTGCTCGGCGAGGAGGCCTACCTCCGCGATCGGGCGGTCGCCGCGCTCAAGGCCGCTGTGGGCGGGGGGGACGAGAGAGGGATCGAAGCCTTCAACCTCGATCTGCTCTACGGCGATGAGTGCGGCGCGGCGGACATCTTGGCGCGCGCCACCGAGGCGCCCGTCTTCGCCGCGCGCCGGCTCGTGCTCATCAAAGCGGCGGACAAGCTTCCGGCGCGGGAGGGCGAGGCCCTCGTCCCTTACCTCAAGGCGCCCTGCGACTCGACGATCCTGGTCCTCGTGGCCGGAAAACTGGACGGGCGCACGAAGTTCGGGCAGGCCGTCGCCAAGCACGCCGTAGCGGTGGACTGCAGCCGGCTGCCCGCCGGTCAGCTTCCGGCGTGGATCAAGGAGGAGGCGCGGGCGGTGGGCGTGCCGCTCACCGAGGACGCGGTCCACCTGCTCGCGGAGTTGGCCGGGGATTCCCTCGCGCTCGCGCGGCGGGAGCTGGAGAAGCTGGCCGCCTATGTCCCCCGGGGACGGCCGGCCGGGCCTGCAGACGTCGAGGCCCTGCGCGGCGGGGAGCCCGGCGCCTCGGTCTTCGATCTCAGCAGCGCGATCGCCGCCGGGGCCCGGGCCCAGGCGCTCCGTATCCTGGCGAGGAACTTCGAGGCGGGCGAGGCGCCGGTGCGGATCCTTGGGTCGCTCGTCTGGCAATATCGGCAGATCTGCTGCGGTCGGGGTGTTCGGAGGCGCAGGCCGCGCGAGTGCTCGGCCTGTCGCCCTATCGCCTGGCCGGGTTCGCCGCCCTGGCGCGGCGGCTGCCGGAGACGCACTTGCGGCAGGCGTTCGCGCTGTTCCCGCAGACCGACTCGCGGTTGAAGGGAGGCAGCGGGGGGCGCCCGGAGATCGTGCTGGAGTCGCTGGTGCTCGCGCTGTGCGCGGCGGTGGATGCGACGAGGCCGACGCGGGGAACTCGACCCGGTCCCGCGGCGGGAGCCGACGCGCCTCGCGCCGTGAAGCCGGTCAGGACGTGGCGGACGCCAGGGCGTTGACCTTGGCGGCGAGGCGGGAAATGCGGCGGGAGGCCGTGTTACGCTTCAACACGCCCTTCGTAACTGCCTTGTGCAGGGCCGCGGTCGCCTCGCGGAGCGACGCCTGGGCTGCCCGCGGGTCCTTCTGTTCGAGGGCGGTCAGGACCTTCTTCACCGTGCTCTTGACGGCGCTCAGCCTGGCCCGGTTTCGCTGGTGGCGGCGCTGGGCCTGGCGGGCGCGCTTGATCGTGGACTTGTGAACGACTGGCATCGCACGTGCTCCTTGTGGAAAGGCTGAGTTTCTAACACAGACCCTGCGGGGCGGTCAAGGGAGGTGACATGCACAAGCGGCATATCTTCGTCGCGGTATGGTTGCCGGTCGCGCTTCTGGCTTGCGCGCCGATCCCCGATCACTATCTGAACAGGGAAGCCGGCCACGCCACCCAGGAGAGCGTCCGCGCCGAGCTCGGTCCGCCCGACTATGTGAGAGACCTGGGGGACGGCCGGACG
>CAZTUO010000102.1:0-5435 GCA_964616355.1 uncultured Nitrospira sp. | reverse complement strand
GACCTACGCCAACCCGGACGCCCAAGTGTGCAACGAATACAGCCTGACCTTCGACGCGACCAAGGTGCTCCGCGAGTGGACCAAGAAGGGTTCGTGCTGACCGGCGCCTGGGGAGGCTCCGATGGCGAGCGTCACGGCGAAAGACCGGCTGATCCTGGCGCTGGACGTGCCCGCGGTCGAGGAGGCGGAGCGTTTGATGAGCCGCGTTTCGCCCGCGGTCGGGTTCGTCAAGATCGGGCTGGAGCTGTATACGGCGGCGGGGCCCGAGGTCGTCCGCCGTGCACGCGAGCGGGGGATGCGCGTGTTCCTCGATCTCAAGTTCCTCGACATCGAGGAGACCGTGCGACGGGCCACCGCGCGCGTGGCCGAGCTGGGCGTGGACTTCCTGACCGTGCACGCCAACCGGAAGGCGCTCCGTGCAGCGGTCGAGGGGCGCAAGGAGGGCGGCCCCTCGGGGCTCCGGCTGCTCGCCGTGACGGTGCTCACGAACTTCGACGCGGGCGACCTGCGGGAGATGGGCATCCAGTGGAGCGTGGCTGACCTGGTCGCGGCGCGGGCGGGCCTGGCGGCGGAGGTCGGGTTCGACGGCGTCGTCGCCGCGGGCGAGGAGCCAGCGGCGATCCGCCGCAAGGTCGGGGACCGGTTGCTGATCGTGACGCCCGGAATTCGGCCGGCCGGGAAAGGGGCGGACGACCATGCTCGTGCGACGACCCCGACGCAGGCCATCCGGGCGGGCGCGGACTACCTCGTCGTCGGGCGGCCGATCCGCGACGCTGCAGACCCGAAGGCCGCCGCCGAAGCCATCCTCGCCGAGATGCAGGCCGCCTTTGACGCGCGAGGTGGGTGAGGGGCGCGGCGCCGTCCTTGCAGGCCTCCCGTCCAGTTGTGTAAGATAACAGCCTCTCACGGGTTGTGCCGGTCTCATCCCCTGGCGGTGGGTGTAGCTCAACGGTTAGAGCGCCTGGCTGTGGCCCAGGAGGTTGCGGGTTCGAAACCCGTCACTCACCCCAACACTCGCCCCCTCGCACCGGTTCGTCAGGTGTCGCGACGGACCTGCTCGCACGGGCACTGGGTGCCGTTCCGCCAGGAGAAAAACCAGCGCGAGCCGGCGACGATGAGGTAGACAATCGCCTTGCCCCCTGGCGAGAAGGCCCCCTCGGAGCGGGCGCTGGCGCGATCCGGTTGGCGGAGGTGGAATCGCGCGGCATCGTTGCGGGGAACGGGCCGAGCTCCCGGCAGGTTGGACAGGACGGCCGGTTGCGTGTACCATGGGGTTTGCCGTATTGAGCTTCGTTGACGTTCATATCCTTCGCGCGCCGTCCGCTCGTTTTCCGCGCGCCGATTCTCAGGTCTTCGCCGCTCCTACGTCAGATTTGCGCCAGGGTTCTTCTCGAGCGCGATTCCCACGGACATGGGTTCGGGGCGGGACGCCACGGAGCATCCCGTGTTGAGGAAAGATCAGCGCATCACGCGAGCCGGGGCGGGAGGCGTCTGGGCTCCCCTGATTACGGCGGGTCATGGGTCATGACCTGGGCCCAACGGCTGCGGGCTACGCGCGGCTCGGAGGCCAGCAAGCGGAGAGGGGGCTGAGCCACGCACCGGCCCGCGTTCACCAGGCTCCTGCACAACCTTTATGATGGAGACCCACGACAATGGCGGACAACCGCAAACACGGCACGCCGGAGCCCGGGAAGACCGCGGAGCCGGTCAAGGCGGTGAAGCATTGGGCGAGGATCCCAGACGGCACGCGGGTCAGACACCGGTTCGACGGCCAGGAAGGGGTCATCGAGGGCCTGACGGCGATCGTCGGCGGAGGCGGCCTGAATCCGGACGGGATGACCCAGTATCGGGTGAACACAGGCGCGCCCGCGCGGCGACGGGTGGCCGAGGAGGATCTCCTGATCCTCTCGGACCGGGATGGCCTGGTGCTGATGGGTAAGGAGCACGCGGAGTACCGCCGCTTCGTCACGGAGCGGCTCCGAGTGGCCTTCGCGGACGACCGGTTTGTCAGGGGGTGAGCGGAGCGGCAGGCTCGTTTGAAGCCGGGCCCAGACGCGTCGCGCCCTGCACTGCGTCAGTAGAGCGGGGCCTGCGGGCCCGGGACCATCCCGTCCAGGTCCGGATCGGATCCGTCGTCAGGACGGGGGGCAGCTTTCTTGCTCTCCTTGCGCTGTGCCTGGCGGGCTTCTTTTTCCCGCCGCTTGGCCTGCTGGGCGCGCTCGCGGTTGCGTTTGGCGATGGTCGCCTTGCCTGGTCTGGAAATGGGCCCCTCCCCGGCTTTCGCCGAATCAGAGAGATAGGCATGGGGGGCCCCGCCGCGCGGGGCCCCGGCCGGTTCAGCGGACGCTTACCACCGGCTGCCGCGACCGCCCCGGCCGCCGCCCGAGCGCGGCTCCTGAGGCTTCGCCTCGTTGACCGTGAGCGTCCGGCCGTCCATCTGGGTGCCGTTCAGCGCGGCGATGGCCTGTTGGGCCTCTTCGCCCGTGGACATCTCCACGAAGCCGAAGCCGCGCGACTGCCCCGTGAACTTGTCCGTGATGACCCTGGCCGACTCGACGGTGCCGTGCGGTGCGAACAGGTCGTTCAACTGCGACTCGGTCGCCGAATACGGCAACCCCCCGACGTAGATCTTCGAACCCATGAGGGTTCCTCCTTTGGGAAAGTGACATTGTCTTGGACTCGAGAACGTGTGAATGACAGGAAGGAACGGGCCGAAGACGCGAACGACGTGGCGGCTTAGGTCTGGCTTCCGATCAGATTCCCGGACAAAACAACATCGGTTCAGGGCTCTGCTGATTGCTGCTCCACCACGAGCCCCATGCGATGGAACGAGCCCACTTTACCACACCAGTTCCGCAAAAGCAATCCCGTTCAATCGTCAACGCGCCGGGGGCTGAGCCGCGCCCGGAACGCCCGACGCGGTTCGCGTCGCGCCGGGGCTCGCCCCTCGAAACTCGCCTACGAAATTTGCCATAATGCGCCTCGGCTCGGAGGGGCTCGGAGCCCCGGAGCGCGACCCTTCTCGGAAGCGGCGCTGGCCTTCTCCTGCTGACCTGGATCAGCCGATGAGCTTCGCCGGGGGTGAGCGGGCCGGGCATGATCACTGGGGATGGGATATCACGGGACAGCGCCCTGCAGGGCCGGTGTGAACAGGGGCGCACGGCCAGCCGGCTGGCTGGTCGCGCTCGGGCTGTGGCTGGCCTGGGCGTCGGCGCTGGCGCAGGCGCCGGAGTCGCCCGAGGCGTACGAGTTGAATTACTCGCGAGGGGCGATGGAGTTCAGCCGCGGGCGGTACGAGAGGGCCGAGACGTTCTTCCGGGCCGCGCTCAAGGCCAAGCCGGATGATCCCGAGACGAGCGCCTTTCTCGGGCAGACGCTCCTGCGGCGGAAGAAGGACGCGGAGGCCGAGGCTGTGTTCAGACGGATGCTGGATGTGGACCCATCCTCCCCCCAGGCCTGGCTCGGGCTCGGCATCATCCAGTACCACCGGAAGGACTATCGCGCGGCCAAGGCCAGCCTGCTGGCCGCGGAGCGGACCGCCCCGGACCACCCGCTGGTCCATTATTACCTCGGACTCGTCCACCACGAGCTGGGCGAGTACGAGGAGGCGCCCGCGCGGTTCAAGCAGGCCATGACGCTAAGCCCGGACCTGGCCCCGACCGCTCAGTACTACACGGGGGTTGCGCACCTCCGGCGCGGGGCCCTCGCCGAGGCGAGGGAGGCGCTGCAGGCTGTGCTCGCCGCGGAGCCTGAGTCGGAGCACGGCCGCTCTGCGCAGGAGCTGCTCGTGCAAATCGAGCAAGCGGCGCCGCCGCCCTCCCGATGGAAGGCAACCGCCTCGGCCGGCATGGAATACGACTCGAACGTCGTGCTCTTGCCCGGTGGCACCTCTCCGCCGGCCGGCCCGACGGGCATCTCCCGGCAGTGGGACTGGCGCACCGTGCTGACCGGTGCGCTGGATCTGCGGGCCATCCAGACCGAGCGGCTGGTCGGCGGCGTCTCCTACGCCATCTACCAGAGCTTCCACTCCCGGCTCAGCGGCTTCGATGTCGAGGACCACCAACCGACCGCCTACGCACAGTACCAGGTCGGGCCGCTCACGATCGGCGCCCAGTACATCTACAATTACACGCTGGTCGGACGGTCCCCGTACCTCAACGCCAACACGGGGCTCGGAGTGCTTACCTTGACGGAGTCCAAGAATACGTACAGCCAATTCCAGTTCCGGTATATGGACAAGGTGTTCCGGGATGGCCGGTTTCTCCTGAACTCCGCCCGGAATGGCAAGAACTGGCTTGCCGGGTTGACCCAGTACCTGGTCTTTGCGGAGAGCAAGGGGCGGCTGTGGGTCGGCTTCATCTACGATACGGACGTGACCGGCGGCGGGTCGCCGACGGTCGCGGGCCCGCCCAACACCAAGGACAACGCCGACTGGGACTACAACGGCTACCACATCACGACGGGGCTGGAGCTGCCGCCGGTTTTGGACTGGGGGCTGTCGCTCGCCTTCGATTGGATCCACCAACAGTACACGAACCCCAATTCCTTTTCCGCGGACGGCCGCACCCGCCGCCGTGATAATATCTACGCCGCCACCGCGGCGTTGAGCCGGGACCTGACCGAGCACTTTACCCTCCCGATTCAGTACGCCTATACGCGCGACGACAGCAATCTCGACGTGTTCCAGTACACGCGGAGCGTCACGACCGTGGTACTGAGCGCCTCGTTCTGACCGCAACCGCCGAGCCACTCCTGGAGGGCGAGCCGATGATGCACCGGAGCTGGCACCGACGCAGATTCCTGTCCACGGCAGGCCTCATGGCCCTGGCGTTGACGCCCGTCGCCTGGGGGGCCGAGCCGGAGCCGGAGGGGATCGGCGCCATCACGGCGGTCCAGGGCCGGGTGAGCATGGACCATCCGGACCCGGAGGGTCCGTTTCAGCCCAAGGTCAGCGAGGGCCTGCAAGCCCAGGATGTGATCGAGACCCATGACCAGTCCAAGACCAAGGCCCTCCTGCATAGCGGGAGCCTCCTGACGGTTGGCGAGAACAGCCGAGTCGAGATCGTCCATCACGACCACGATCCGGCGCAGGATCAGCGGAGCGTGACGGTCCGGCTGGTCTGGGGCAGTCTCCGGGCCGTCGTCGGGAACGCCTTCGCGACCGCGGGCTCGAAGTTCGAAGTGCTGACGCCTGGGGCGATCGTCGTCGCGCGCAGCGGGCTGTTCGTGGTTTGGACGGAGGGGGGAGAGAGCGGCGTGGCGAACATCGGGGCGTCCGGCGAGATCGCCTTCACGTCGGGTGGCCGCACCGTGCGCCTCGATCCCAGCCAGTACAGCGTTGCGCCCGCGGGTCTGGCCCCCGTCCCGCCGGCCTCCCTCGAGGGGGCGGCGCGCGGGGTCCGGGCCGTCATCGACGCGACGCACCTCAAGGAGAG
>CAZTUO010000101.1:3580-10196 GCA_964616355.1 uncultured Nitrospira sp. | reverse complement strand
CGGGTCGTCGTCAGCGATGATGACACCACGATCATCGGCGGGAAGGGCGAGAAGGTCGCGATTGAGGGCCGGATCAACCAGATCAAGAAGCAGATCGAGACGACCGACTCCGATTACGACAAGGAGAAGCTCCAGGAGCGGATGGCCAAGCTCGCCGGCGGGGTGGCGATCATCAAGGTCGGGGCCCCGACGGAGACGGAGCTAGAGGAGAAGAAGCATCGGGTGGAGGACGCCCTGCACGCGACCAAGGCCGCGGTCGAGGAGGGGATCGTCCCCGGCGGCGGGGTGGCCCTGCTCCGGTGCATCCCCGCGCTGGACCAGCTCAAGCTCGATGGCGACCAGCGGGTGGGCGCCAACATCGTCCGGCGCGCGCTGGAGGAGCCCATCCGCCAGATCGCCTGGAACGCCGGGCACGACGGCTCGGTCGTCGTCGAGAAGGTCAAACGGGAGTCCGGCGCCTACGGGTTCGACGCGGCCACCGAGCAGTACACGGACCTGCTCCAGGCCGGGATCATTGACCCGACGAAGGTCACCCGCACGGCGCTACAGAACGCGGCGAGCGTCGCAGGGTTGATGCTCACGACCGAGGTGCTGGTCACCGAGCTTCCCGAGAAGAAGAAACCAGCTGGGGCGCCTATGCCGGAAGAGGACATGTACTGAGGGCGCGCGGAACGGCCGGGGGACTCCCCCCGGCCGTTCCGTTGCTCCGCTCTCGTCTTTCCCCCCACGTTCCGCTCTCCTCACGAACGTCTCCAGGTTTCGGCAGTCGTCTCGGTTCAATCGTTGTTCTGCTCCCGTCCGGTCACGACCTCTCCTCCGGCGCCAGAAAAGCCTTGAGCCTACGCACCCGATGGATTAAGATGCCCCCCCGGCGCGCGGGGCGCCGTCCCCAACCCAAATTCAACCGAAAGGGGGCCCCATGCCTGTGTACATTAGCCTGGTGAAGTTCACGGAGCACGGGATCATGACGATGAAGGAGCGGGGCATCGCCCGCTCGGAGACAGTGCAGCGGAATATCGAGTCGCTGGGGGGGCGGTTGCTGGACGCCTGGTATTGCCTGGGGGAATACGACGTGGTGGCGATCCTGGAGTTTCCGAACAACCGGGCGGCCATGCAGGCGGCGGTCCTGAACTCTTCGCTCGGACACATCCGGGTGACGACCATGCCAGCGATCCCGCGGGCGGAGTGGCGGTCGTTGCTCCAGGAGGTCTGGGGCAAGAAGGGAGCCAAGCGAACGAAAGGGTGACCGGCGGCATCCCCCTCCGGTGTGGGCCCAGTCAAGGGGCCGGCGCCAGGCGGCACCTGCGGCGGGGGGCTGACGCCGAAATCGGGATAGGGGGAGACGGGCGGTGAAACGGACGGCGCGCCACAAGGCGACCACGACGAAGATGCGAGCAAAGGGGAACCGCGCTATGGGGAACGGCCCGGCCCCGGGCGATCGGCCGGCTCTGCGAATCGAGCGGGACACGATGGGGGAGCTGGCGGTGCCTGCCTCCGCCTATTACGGGGTCCAGACGGCACGGGCCATTGCGAACTTCCCGATCAGTGGGCTCCGGTTCCCTCGCTCCTTCATCCGGGCGCTGGGGCTGATCAAGTGGGCTGCTGCCTCGGTCAACGAATCGCTCGGCCTGCTCGACCACAAACGGGCGAAGGCGATCCGAGCCGCTAGCCGCGAGGTCGTGGACGGACGCCTGGACGGGGAGTTCCCGCTCGACATCTTCCAGACCGGGTCCGGTACCTCGACGAACATGAACGCGAACGAGGTGATCGCGAACCGCGCCTGCCAGCTCCTGGGGAAGCCCATCGGCAGCCGCGACGCGGTGCACCCGAACGACCACGTCAACCTTGGCCAGTCGAGCAACGACGTGATTCCCACGGCCATCCACGTGGCCGCGATCGAGATGATGGCGCGCGAGCTGATCCCAGCGCTGGCGCGGCTGCAGAAGGCCCTGGCGGGAAAAGCTCGCGCCTTCGATCGGATCGTCAAGATCGGGCGCACGCATTTGCAGGACGCGACGCCCATCCGGCTCGGGCAGGAGTTCGGTGGCTACGCCCGCCAGATCGAGCTGGGTCTCGACCGGGTGCGGCGCGCGCAGGCAGCCCTCGCCGAGGTGGCCCTGGGCGGGACGGCGGTCGGGACCGGGCTGAATACCCACCCCAAGTTTGCCGATCGGGTCATTGCGCTTGTGAGCCAGGAGATCGGGTACCGCTTGCGGGAGGCCGCGGACCATTTCGAGGCGCAATCGGCCCAGGACTCCGTCGTGGAGGCTAGCGGGCAGTTGCGCACGATCGCGGTGAGCCTCATGAAGATCGCCAACGACATCCGCTGGCTCGGCTCCGGCCCACGCTGCGGGCTGGGCGAGATCATCCTCCCCGAGACGCAGCCGGGTTCCTCGATCATGCCGGGCAAAGTGAACCCGGTGATCGCGGAATCCGTCACGATGGTTGCGGCCCAGGTGATCGGGAACGACGTCACGATCACGGTCGCCGGGCAGTCGGGAAATTTCGAGCTACTGGTCATGCTGCCGGTCATGGCCTACAACCTCTTGCAGTCCGTCGAGTTGCTTGCCCGGGCCGCGGAGAATTTCGCGGTCCGCTGCGTCGAGGGCATTGCCGCCAACGAGCCGCGCTGCCGGGACTCGATCGAAAGTAGCCTCGCCATGTGCACCGCGCTGGCGCCGGAGATCGGCTACGAGGCGGCGGCGAGGATCGCCAAGGAGGCCTATCGGACGGGGAAGACTGTTCGGGCGGTCGCCCTGGCGGAACGGGTCCTCCCGGCGAAGAAGTTGGAGACCTTGCTGGACCCCTGGCGGATGACCGGCCCCGACCTGAACCGCCGCCGGTAACACCCGTTCCGACGTGTCTGCGCTTTTGACAAGGCGAAACCGGCTGTGCTAACGTCGCCCGACATTCGCCATCTTTCGACCAGGCCCCACCAGGGATAAGGCATCATGAGAGAGTCCACGAGCACGGCTGCTGGGCATCTGATCATCGTCATCGGGGCCGGCCCTGCCGGCATGTCGGTCGCCAATCTGCTCTCGAAGGCCGGCCATGAAGTGGTCATCCTGAATCGGGACATCAAGTTCGGCGGGCTCGCCGAATACGGAATTTTTCCGAGCAAGCTCAAGCTGCGGGGAGGCCTCAAGAAGTCCTATTGGGAGATCGTCGAGCGACCGAACGTGCACTATTACGGCAACGTGTCCATCGGCCGGGGGAAAGATCTGACCGTGGAGGACCTGCTCGGGCTGGGGGCCAGCGCGGTGGTCTTCGCCACGGGCGCGCAGGGCACCAAGCGGATCGGCGTCGAGGGCGACTCGGCGGCGGGCGTCTTCCACGCGAAGGACGTCGTCTACCACTTCAACCGCCTGCCGGGCTACGGCGACCGCCCCTTCGAGATGGGACGGCGGGTCGCAATCATCGGAGTGGGCGACGTGATGGTGGACATCGCCCATTGGCTCGTGCGGTACAAGCAAGTGGACGAGGTCACGGCGATCGCCCGGCGGGGGCCTGCCGAGCGCAAGTACAACCCCAAGGAGATCCGCGCTATCTGCGCCAACATTGACCAGGCCGCGCTCGCCGACGAGTTCGCTCGGATCCGAAGCCGCCTCGAAGCGGTGGGGCAGAAGCCGGACGAGATCCTCAAGGGGATGCTCGAGGAGTTCACTAAATGCGAGCCGAAGGTCAGCCCGACGCGGATGGGCTTCCGGTTCCTGGCCTCGCCCCGGCGCGTGCTGACCGACGAGCACAACCGGGTCCGGGCCCTGGAGATCGAGGAGACCCGACTCGAACCCAAGGGGGAGGACTTCTCGGCAGTGGGGCTCAAGCAGTATTACGAATTCCCTTGCGACAGCGTGGTCTTCGCCGTCGGCGACAAGGTGGACGAGACGGTCGGCCTTCCTTACAAGGACGGCGTGTTCGTGACCAATCCGGTGAAGACCGGGAATGATCCCGACGACTCCCTGTTTCAGGCCTACGACGAGGCGTCCGGGCGGATCATGGAAGGCGTGTTTCTGGTCGGGTGGGCCCGCAAGGCCAGCGAAGGCCTCGTCGGCATCGCCAAGCGGGACGGGGAGTGGTGCGCCGAGGTGGTCTTGCGGTATCTCGCGACGCGGGCGCCGGCCGGGCCCGCGGCGGTCCACGGGATCCTGGCCAGGCTGCAGGGCACCTTCAAAGAGCGGTGCGTCCGGGCGGTGGATGCGAAAGACCTCCGCTTCCTCGAAGAAGCGGAGAAGGAGCACGGGGCGTCACCCGACTGCATCGGGGAATTCAAATACCTGACCAACCACGAGATGCTTGCCCAGATCCAGCGCAAGAAGGACGCCGCCGGTACCATCGCCGCGCGCTAACTATCTCCCCACTTCAGCTTCCGCCGCAGCACGTCGTAGTACGTCCGCTCGGGAAACCGGATGAGCTTCGTGCGGTGCTCCGACGCCCTGATCGCGACGGTGTCCCCCTGCGTCATTGCGACCCCGACCTGCCCATCGAAGGTGGTCATGGCGCCCTCGTCCGGGCTGGTGAGGGTCACGTCCAGCGCCACCGTGCTCGGGATCAGCAAGGGCCGGTGGGTCAGCGTGTGCGGGCAGATGGGGGTGAGGATCAGGGCCTGGACCGAAGGATTCATGATGGGCCCGCCGGCTGACAGCGAGTAGGCGGTCGAGCCGGTCGGGGTGGAGACGATCAACCCGTCCCCGCGCAGGGTCGTGACGAACTGGCCGTCGATCGAGATCTGGAGCGTGATCATGCGCGCGAGCGTCCCCTTGCTCAGCACCACGTCGTTCAGCACCGTAGCCTGGGCCACGTGGTCGCCGTGGCGGTCAATGCGGGCCCGCAGCATCAGGCGCTCCTCCAGATAGAATTCCTGATTGAAGACGCGCCGGAGGGCTGGGTACATCTGGTCCAGGCTCGCCTCGGTGAGGAAGCCGAGGCCGCCCATGTTGATGCCGAGGATCGGGACGCCGCGCTCCTCCACCAGCCGCGCCGCGTTCAACATCGTGCCGTCGCCGCCCAGCACGAGCACCAGGTCGCAGAGCGTCGCGAGCTGGGATTTCTGGTACAGGGGCGGCTCGCCGATCAGCCCAGCGGTCTTGCCGTCCAGAATCACGTCTTTGCCCTGCTCGCGCAACCAGGCGACGAGGTCGGCCAGGATGGGTTTGATATCGGGGAACTTGGGCTTGGTCAGGATCCCGACGGCTTTCATGGAGTCTCGCGGCCTCTCGCGGGGTGGTCGGGCGGAACCAAGATGCGAGCAGGACAGGGGGAGCGGGGAGTGATTGTACCGAGCGCGCGCGCGGCTTGTCAACGAACGCGCGCGGCGCGTCGGCGGACCCGCCCACTCGCGTGCGCGGCCTGCCCGGCGACGGCGTGACGAGCCGCTGCAGCACTTGACAGTGTGAGAGGACGCCGATAGAATTGGGGCAAGTTTTTTGACGAGTTGCCGCTTGTCGAGGCCGCATCGGCACCCCACCCTAAGGAGGCAGGATGTTCGAACGATTCACGGATAAGGGTCGGAAGATCATCATCCTGGCGAGAGAAGAGGCCGAGCGTCACCAGAACGACTATCTGGGGACGGAGCACCTGGTTCTGGCCATTCTTCGCGAATCGGACGGCATCGCCCTCATGATCCTCAAGAAGATGGGGCTCTCCACCGAGCAGATCCGCCTGGAGATCGAGCGGAATTTGCCGAGCGGCGGCACCACCATGACCTTCGGGGAGATTCCCTTCAGCCCGCGCGTCAAGAAGGTCATCGAGTACGGGGTCGAAGAGGCCCGGCTCCTGGGGCACAACCACATCGGGAGCGAGCATCTCCTGCTGGGGTTGCTGCGCGAGGAGGAGGGCATCGGGGGGAAGATCCTGCGGAGCCTCGGCGCGAACCTCCTGACCGCCCGGCAACTCACCGTGACGTTTCTCCGCAAGTCCGCGCCGCGTGAACGCGACCGGAAGAGCAACACGCCCGCCCTGGACGAGTTCGGCCGCGATCTGACCCAGCTTGCGCAGGAGGGACAGCTCGACCCGGTGATCGGCCGCGCCGACGAGATCGAGCGCGTGATCCAGATCCTCAGCCGGCGCACCAAGAACAACCCCGTGCTGATCGGGGAGTCCGGGGTGGGCAAGACGGCGATCGTCGAGGGCTTGGCGCAGCGCATCGTCATGTCGGAGGTGCCCGACAACCTGCTCTCGCGCCGGGTGATCGCGCTGGACCTCGGCTCCCTTGTGGCCGGCACGAAGTACCGCGGCCAGTTCGAGGAGCGCCTCAAGGTCGTGATGAAGGAAATCGTCCAGGCCGGCAACATCATCATCTTCATTGACGAGTTGCACACACTCGTCGGGGCCGGCGCCGCGGAGGGGTCCATCGATGCCTCGAACATGTTGAAGCCCGCGCTCTCCCGCGGGACGAGTATCGCAAGCACATCGAGAAGGACGGGGCGTTGAAGCGGCGGTTCCAGCCCATCTACGTGCAGCCGCCGAGCATCGAGGAGACGATCCGGATCATCCAAGGGCTCCGGGACCGCTACGAGGAGCACCACGGGGTCGAGATCACGGAAGAGGCGATCATCGAGGCCGTCAAACTCTCGGACCGCTACATCACCGACCGTTTCCTCCCGGACAAGGCGATTGA